>JAZOOC010000241.1:0-8560 GCA_045654825.1 Clostridia bacterium
CATCCAAAAGCATTTTCATATATCCGTCAAAGCCGTAATAGCTTATAACATATATACAACCAATAACACCTGAAATTAACAATGCCTTAATATATGGCTCGGTATCTTCGCCGTAGGTGACATAAGAAAGCAACACAACAGACATAACAAAAAGCTGAAATAATGTAGTTGTCTGCTCCATCGCCAACCGCGAATCAATTGCCCAGGCTTCACTGAAGCGGCAAAAAAGCATAAATAATAAGAACAGCAATATATATACATCCAATTTAAGAGGAATTGTCTTAAAGAGCAAAACTGCTGCAATACAACCAAAAGTTCCTAAAAAAAGCAGCTTAGAGTATATATTCAATGATACACTCGTAGAAAACACAAGAATAGAACACATATAAAATGTGAACAGAAAAACTATCAACTTGGAATTTTTTTTCTTTTCCTGAAGTTTTCTTATATTATGCACCATTCTGCTCCTTTCTTTATTTTATAACAGTATCTATATCTTGTCTGTATTTTTCCAATACTGCATCTATATCTTTTTCTCTTTTTATTGGAATTTCTACTGCTCCCAAGGTTAAATAAACATATGTTATTTTAGAATAATATGATACCATTCCAATATCAAGCATAAGCTGAACCGCTAATATAACAAATAAGATTAAAGCTTGGGTATTATTATTTTTAATAAAAATCTTGTATAAATTCCAAAGAAGATATACATATATTAAATAGTAGCTTATAAATCCGAATATTCCTATTGATGCTAAAAGCTCAATAAAATTATTATGAAGATAGGTAAATCTCCCCAAAGCCTCTGCAACAATATATCGGGAATTACCTATTCCGCATCCCGTTAAAGGATGCTCTAAAAAATATTCCCAGCCAACCTTAATCATATTAATTCTTGTTGTTGTTGAGCTATCAATTTTACCAAAGCCTTCAATTCCAAGCATTTTGGCAAATCGTTTGAATATTGTTGCAAAAATCGGCAAGGTTGAAAGCCAATAAAGCAAAGCAATAGCAAGAACTATCGAAATCATCAGCTTAATTAAGCTTTTCAGACTTGTTTTTCTTCGATACTCAAGAATGATTACAAGAAAAATTCCTGCCGCCATACCAAAAAGTGCTTTTCTTGAACCGCTTCCCATAGATAATAAAAATGGCAAAAGCATAGCTAAATATCCCAATTTTTTCTTTTTAATATAGCCATAGAAAAAACCTATAATAACCGAAAAAGTCATATAAACGCCGATGGAATTAACATTATTAATTTCTGTTCCGATTCTTTCACCCTTAGAAAGCAATTTAATATATCCGTCTATTCCGTAATAAAGGAATATATATATTCCGCCAATAATTCCTGAAATCAGCAAAGCAATAATAAAGCTTTCAGTATCCTCAACATAAAAAGCATAGTAAAAAAGTATTGCCGAAAGAAGAAAAAGCTGAAATATTGTTCCCGTCTGGCTTAAAACCAATGGCGAATCTATTGCCCAGGCTTCACTGAAACGGCAAATTAAAAAGAAGATAAAAAGCAAGAAAATATATGAATTAAACTTTATATGAATTCTTTTAAAAATTAAAAGCATTACCATACAACCAAAGCATATAACAAAAAGCCATCTTGAATATATATTCAATTCGGGTTTTGAAGAAAAAACTAAAATCGAACACATATATAAAGAAAATAAAAATATTATAAATTTTGATATGCTTTTTTTCTCGTTAAGTTCATTCATTCCTTATATCCCTTCGAATGCTAATTTAATAAATTCTTCAGTAACTTTATTTATATCGTATCCGTTTTTAATAAAATCTTCTTTACGGCTTTTCCTCACAAAACTACGACTATAATTTAATACTCTATCCGCCCAGAATTCTGCAGATTTTTCAAGAGATAGATATTCAACCAATCCTGTTATATCCGCTTCTTTTGTTATAGTATCTGAAATAACGCATGGAAGTCCTGACGCCTGCGATTCTATAACAACATTAGGCATTCCCTCGTAAAAGGATGGAAAAAGCAAAACATCTATTGCCGATATTAAGTCGCAAACATCTGAACGGTTGCCTAAAAAGCTTACACTTTCCGTTAATCCAAGCTGCTTAACCTGATTTCTTACCTGTTGCTCCAAATCGCCATTTGCCCCGATTAAAAGAAGATGCGCATTTTTATTTTTATTTTTAATTTCATTAAAAACTTTTATTAAAAACTTATGATTTTTTTGAAGAGAAAATCTTCCGATATGCCCTACTACGAATTTATTATCTAAATTTAATTCTTTTCTTAAAGCTTCTCTTTTTTCCGGTTTAAATAAATAACCATCTATTTGAATTCCGTTTCTCAGAAAAAAAACATTTCCATTTTTAACCTGATTTTTACCAAAAGTATATTCAGCAGCCAAATCGGATGGTGCAATCTTAACATCAGGAACGAAAATCGGCAGAAATTTAAATGTTTTATGCAAAAATCCGGATAATTTACTTCCCGAATTTGCATTGGAGGAACGCATTATAAGTCTTTTTGCTCCGCCAAATTTTGCTGCAAGCAAATCTATAACTGATAACGAATGTTCGTTTATACGAATTACACTTTTATATTTATTTTCCTTAACTACACTTTTTATCTCAAAGAAACATTTTAAAGGATTTTTACTTTTAGATGTTACCCTGAAAATTCTGCCACCAAAAGATATTACTTCTCCTTCGTATTTGCCTTGTATATCACTCATAATGCAAAAATCCATCTGGTATTCGGCTCTGTTCATATTGCGGTATATTTTCATTAAAAATGTTTCTGCTCCGCCCTGATTAAGATTACTGACGATGCATAATATTCTTTTAGCCAAGTTATTAACCCCTTTTTCGTATCACTTTTGCGGGAACACCACCAACAATAGAGAAATCGGGAATTGATTTTGTAACAACTGCACCTGCACCAATAATACATCCGTTCCCTATTCTTACTCCCGGCATAATTATAACCCGTCTTCCAATCCATACATCATCACCTATAACAACTTCTTTAGGTGGCTGATGTCCTTGCATCTGCATTGGTATATTAACATCTGAGAATTCGTGTGGACAAGTATAAATAACACATTCAGGACCCATCATAACATATTTTCCGATGGTTATATTTCCACCGTTTGCGCTCGAATTAAGCTCACAGTTTATTCCTATTCCCGAATAATCGCCTATCTCTACATTGGGAGCAAAATACGCACCTTTTTCGATATTAACATTATTGCCTACTTTATTTATAATTCTTTTAGCAAAGAAAACACGAAGCTTCTTTGCAAAAGCAAAATGCCTTGATTCAGGAAGATTTTTTGCGAAAACGCAATATAAAATATACCATATTTTAGTTTTTAAACTCCACATAATTTCAACTCACACAAAATATTCTCTAATTTTTTGAATACATTCCTTCTTGTATTCAACAGCTCTATTTAAAGCACCATATTTCATTTCCATCAACTTTTCAGGTTGAGAAATTGCATTTTTTAATTCAGAAAGAAAATCATCATAATTTCCAAGCTCAAAGCCAATTCCGGTTATACCTTCATCTACAACATCTGAAAAGCTTTCCCATCTTGCAGCTAATACAGGAACTGCGGCAAAATATCCGTCAATAATCGAACCGGGTATTCCTTCGGTGGCAAATTTAGTTGGAAACAACTGCAAGTCATAATTCTTTAAAATACTAACAGCTTGTTCACTCGGAGCTGCACCGCAATATTTAATATATTCAGGAAATTCTTTTTCGAGTTCGGAAAATTCATTTGTATATTCCTTGCCTATATTACCATATATATCGAAAACTACTTTCGTATTTCCCTCTTCAAAATTAATTTGCTTAACCGCATTTATTGCATCTTCTATTCCCTTTTCTTTTATCACTCTTGAAAAAAAGCACAATGAAACAGGCTCTTTAACTTCTGATATTTCATTTTTTGAAATCAGCTCAAAAGTTTTTGGATTTGGCAACACTTTAATGTTTTTTAAATTCTTCTTTTCGAGTGCTTGTTTCATTATAGTTGTTTCAACATATATCCCCTCTAATTGTTTTAAAAAGAAAAGAAGCCAACACTTTTTTTCAATCATTTTATCAAGCCAACCGCCAATTACAATATATGAAAGCTTTTTCTTAAAAAACAAATTAATTAACACAAAAACAGGCATCAATGTGCATACACCATTTTGAGCAGGAAGAATAACAATCTGTTGGCATTCTTTAAACAGCTTAAAACTTTTTAATATTATTCTTGGAAAAGCTTTTATTCCACCATATGTATCTATCTTTAACACATTTTCCGCATTACAATTTATTTCAAATAGATTAGACAAAAGTTTAGTTTTTATTATTTGCCCATCCACGCGTTCGTTTTTCAAAGTAAAGTGACCGCAGATGCCTATCTTTTTCATATTATAATCTCCAATACCGATAACCTTTTTCTGTTATTTCATTTATATCAAAGATACCTTTAACATCGATTAATACCTTTTCATTATTGGGGCAACTGCAAAACATATTATCAACAGCTTTTAATGTTAACGCTTTAAATTCATTATGAGCCACCGCAAAAATCAGACAATCTGCATCCTTAACATCTGAAAGCTCTGTTAAATCAACATTATATTCTCTCTTTGCATCTTCCGGCTTAGACCACGGGTCTACAACAACAGGATTTATATCGTACTCCGACAAACGCTTAATAATATCCTCCACCTTTGAATTACGGGTATCCGGACAATTCTCTTTAAAAGTTAATCCTAATATAACAACCTTAGATTTTTTGGGAGATTTATTGGCAAGAATTAATTGTTTAATGGTAGCATCTGCAACAAAAGCTCCCATACCGTCATTTACTCGTCGTCCTGCTGCTATAATCTGACTTCTGTATCCAAGCTTTTCCGCCTCATAAATAAAATAATAAGGGTCAACTCCAATACAATGACCTCCTACTAAACCGGGACGAAAACCCAAAGCATTCCATTTAGTATTCATTGCATCTACAACTTCATTTGTATCTATACCCATTTTGTCAAAAGCCATAGCAAGCTCATTCATAAATGCTATATTAATATCTCTCTGAGAATTTTCAACAACCTTTGCAGCCTCGGCGACTTTTATTGATGAAGCTTTGTGAACACCGACTTCAATAACCAGCTCATAAACCTTTGCTATCATCTCAAGACTTTCTTCATCGCAGCCTGAAACAATCTTTTTAATATTTTCAAGACGATGAACCTTATCGCCCGGATTAATTCTTTCAGGGGAATATCCGATTTTAAAGTCAACACCGCACTTTAGTCCTGATTCTTTTTCCAGAATAGGTACACACACATCTTCTGTTACACCCGGATAAACCGTACTCTCATAAACCACATAAGAACCTTTGGTAAGATTTCTTCCAAGAATTTCAGACGCACTTATAACAGGAGTTAAATTCGGTGTATGATCGAAATTAACAGGGGTAGGAACCGCAACAATATGGAATTTAGCTTCTCTTAATTTTGTTTCATCCGCTGTAAATTCAACAGCAGATGCTTTTATTGCTTCATTACCTACCTCATTCGTCGGATCGATACCATTTTTGTATAAATCAATTTTCTTCTCGTTCAAATCAAAGCCTATAACATTTACTTTTTTAGCAAACGCCACTGCAATCGGCATTCCAACATAGCCTAACCCGATTAATGATATTTTCTCTTTTCTTTCAACTAATCGTTCATACAGCATAAACATTCCTCTTATTCTTTTACTTTTTTCTTATAATAAAACTTTTTCAATAAACCAAAAAACAAATTAACTCCGGTAAGCAAGGCTGATACAAAAACGCTTCTTTCGTCAGCTTTTCTGAATAATATATAATGATGCTTTATAAGTTTTAACTTACTTCCGCTTGATATGGAATTATTATGTTTAACATAATATGAAAGACATTCGGGGAAGCGATAGCATTTAACTTTTTTAATAATTTTGAGCCACATTGCATAATCATTATTCTTTTTAACATCAGCAATCTGCACCAGCCCGATTTTTTCTGCATTATATATTACCGTTATGGTAGAAAAATAACAATACTGATACATTTTTCTTTTATTCACAACATTCGGCCCGGTATAAATATATGGATCCCAACCTGTTTCTACCCATTTTATACGATAATCAGTATATGTAAAATCAAGGTCATTTTCTTTCATAAAACGCAGCTGCTTTTCAAGCTTTTGGGGATGCCATAAATCATCGCTATCTAAAAAAGCAATCCATTTTCCTTTAGCTTCTCTTAAAGCACGGTTTCTTGAAACAGCTGCACCAGAGTTTTTCTCGTTTTTAAAATAAATAATTCTTTCATCTTTAAAGCTTGAAACAACATCATCCGTATTGTCAGTTGAGTAATCATCCACTATAATAAGCTCCCAATCAGTATAAGTCTGATTTAAAACTGAATTTATAGTTTCCGAAATATATTCAGCTGTATTATATGACGGCATAATTATCGATACTAAGTCTTTCATATTCTAAGATTCCTATCTGTTAATCAAAGTTTTGCTTTGTTCTATTTTATCGTAATAATACTCATCAGTTACCAATCCGACACGCAACAAGTAATCTCCCAAATCCTCAGCGGTATCCATTTGTTCCTGAGTTATTCCTTCCTGTTTAAAAAAGGCTTTCCATACAGTAAGAAGAATAATCTTAATGTCTTTAAAAAAAGTAATGTTTACTATGTATTCCAAATCATAATTAATTTTATCTTCCCATGTTATTCCGTTTCTTCCGTTTATCTGCGCCAACCCCGAAAGTCCGGGACGAACTGTATGGCGTTTTCTTTGCTCTTCTGTCATAAAAACCATATCACGGACAAGCTGTGGTCTTGGTCCTACTACACTCATATCACCTTTTATAATATTAAAGGCTTCGGGAAGCTCGTCGAGACTTGTGCTTCTTAAAAACTTACCAAATTTAGTGAGTCTTTTTTCATCGGGAAGAAGGTTTCCGTTTTCATCACATTCATTTGTCATAGTGCGGAATTTATAGAGATTGAATATTTTTTCGTCCTTTCCCGGTCTGGGTTGTTTAAATATAACCGGACTGCCTAATTTTATACGGACTAAAACCGCAACTAATATGTATAACCACGAAAAAACGATTATCGCAGACAAAGCGCATATAATATCAAAAACACGCTTTCCGTACTTTTTATACATCAAAGCACCTCTTTATTATTTCAATAACTCTGTTTTGTTGTTCTTTTGTCATTTTAATATCACTTGGCAAACAAAGACCTCTTTGGAATATATCTCCACCGATATCTGTTTCACTCAATTTAACAAACGCAGAATTTTTATATATTGGTTGCATATGCATTGGCTTCCAGATAGGTCTTCCCTCGATATTATCATCTGTAAGATTTTTTAAGATTTCATCGGGACAGGATTTACCTGTTTCGGTTATGTATGTTGAGCTTATATCCGTTCTGTTCTGTCTGCACATAGCATCTTTATCTATAATCATACACGAAAGCCAGAAATTAGGCTCCATTGTGTTTTCGTCATATGGATTCATCGAAACAGGGAGGCTTTTTAAACCTTCTTTATATCTAAAATATATTTCCTTTTTCAGTTTTATATGTTCGTGAAGATAAGGGTACTGCCCTCTTACAACGCCTGCAACAACATTACTCATACGATAGTTATAGCCAATTTCTTCATGCTGATACCAGGAAGCTGCTTCGCGGCTTTGGGTAGACCATTTTCTTGCTTTATCTGCAGCTTTTTTATCGTCAGTTAAAAGAACACCGCCAGACGAACCGGTTATAATTTTATTTCCGTTAAAGGAATTAATATTATACAAACCGAAGCTTCCTGCCTTTTTTCCTTTATAAGCTGCACCTAATGATTCTGCGGCATCTTCAATAAGAATCGCACCGTATTTATCACAGACATTCAATATCTCATCATATTTACAGGGAACACCGTATAAATCTGCGACTACAACTACTTTCGTATCGGGATATAATTCAAAAGCTTTTTCCAGAGCCTTTGGACACATATTCCAAGTATCATATTCAGTATCAATAAAAACAGGCTCCGCACCCTCATAAACAACCGAATTAAGTGTTGCCGCAAAGGTCATATCTGAACAGAAAACCTTATCACCGCGTTTTACTCCTGCAAGCTTTACCGCAAGATGAAGTGCAGATGTGCCGCATGAAAGAGCAACTGCATTTTTACAACCGACATATTCAGCCGCAATTCTTTCAACCTCGTTTATATTTTCGCCAACTGTTGACATCCAGTTGGTATCAAAGGCTTCCTTCATATATTTTAATTCATCGCCGTGCATAGTCGGAGTTGCCAACCATATTTTTTCATTCATAGCAATATGATACCCCTTAATATAACAAAAACCGCTCACTGTATTTATGTGAACGGCTTTGGATTTAATATTTTGCATTTTACATTTCGCCGATTTATGACAAACGCACAAATACACTTTAAATTATATCAATTAATTTAGTATTTGTCAATGGAAATCAGCGGATATAATCATCAC
>JAZOOC010000242.1:0-3224 GCA_045654825.1 Clostridia bacterium
AGGTTATGAAGACCCGATGACAAGACCGGGTTTTAAGAAGATGACAGAAATAATAGAGAAAAAATATGGTGTTAAGCTTGAATATATAACTCCCGCACAAGGTCAGGAAAAGCAGCAATTTAGTCTTCTTCTTGCATCTCATGAGCTTCCTGATATAGTAACATATTGGTGGTACGGAGTTCCCGGCGGTCCCCAAAAAGCTATAAATGACGGGTATATCTACTCAATGGATGAAAAGTTTCTAAAGAAGAATGCTCCGAATTTTTATAAACTTATTAAAGAAAATACTATTTATGAAAAGGCTTGTAAAACCAATGAAGGAGACTACTACATATTCCCTAAGTTTTTTGACTACGAAGGCGAAAAGGCGGTCAATCTTTATACAAATGGTTGGTTTATGAGAGGAGATTGGCTTAAAGAGCTTGGATTGGAAGCTCCCGAAACAATTGATGAATGGTACGAGGTCCTTAAAGCCTTTAAGGAGAAAAAGGGTGCCAAAGCACCAATGACGGGAACATCTCTTGAAAGGGGATTTGAGGGAGCTTTCGGCATTCAGACAGGTCTCTATCACGACGGTGATATTGTGAAATACGGTGAGTATGAAGATGGCTACCTTGAATACCTCACCACATTAAATAAGTGGTATAGAGAAGGACTTTTAGATAGTGACATTGCAAATATAGATTTTAAGATGACTAATGCAAAGATGTTAAATGGTCAGTCCGGTGCTATGTGGGGATGGCTTGGAAGTGGTATGGGAAGGCTCACCGAGGCTGCAACTGATGAAAAGTTCAGCTTGGTCGGAGTTCCATCGCCGGTTAAAAACAAGGGTGATAAGCCGGAATATAATGAGGTTGCAAGTCCGGTTTATGGCAGCGGAGCTATTATAAATCCTGCAAGTAAACACAGAGAGCTATGTGCTCAAATTCTTGATTTTGGTTATTCCCAAGAAGGAAATATGCTTGCTAACTTCGGAGTGGAGGGCGAGAGCTATAATATGGTTAACGGTTATCCGAAATACACCCGAAAAGTCCTTAAAAACCCCGATGGATTAACTATGACCGATGCACTGAGTATTTACACCGCAAGTGTTGCTGGTGATGGAGCATGGCGGGAAGACTACCGCTATATTGAGCAGTACTATAACCTTCCGCAGCAGCGAAAAGCGCAAAAAATATGGATGAAGGGAAATGGTGAAAAGCACATAATGCCGCCTCTCTCCTACACTGAAGAGGAAAACATCCAAAAGAGCAAAATATCAGGTGATATTTCAGATTACATTAATGAAATGCAGATAAAGTTTATAACAGGTGTTGAACCTCTCAGTAATTTTGAAGGCTTTCGTGCAGAGCTTAAGCGTCTGGGTATAGAACGCTTGATAGAACTTGCTCAGAATGCTTATAACAGATATATGGAAAAATAATAAAAATTATAGAAACGGAGTGGGTAGTTATGAAAAAATTAATATCTGTAATAACTATGTGCTTAATTCTTTTTACGATGATGCCTGCACAGCATTCCTTGGCAGCAGTAGCAGATGGTGGCGTTTCTTTATCGTATAAGCCGGAGGGGCTTATATATGCACTTGGAATTGCGTCTGAAGGGGAAAATCTTTCAGATAATGTCAGTCGTGGTGAATTTGCTGTTATGCTGTCTTCATTTTTACGACTTAACACAACCGGTACTGTTCAAACAAAAAGCTTTAATGATATTGATGTGGATTCCCAATATGCTTCATCTGCTCAGGCACTTTACAAAAGCGGATATATGTCGGGCGACGGAAATGGTAATTTCAGACCGGATGACGATATTACATATTTTGAAGTGATTGCAGCTATAGTAAATGTGTTAGACTATGGATTAAGCCGCTATAGTAAATCTTCTTATCCAACATACCATTTGCGTAAGGCTCAGGAGCTTGACATTGCTCTTGATAAAACAGATGCACATGTAACAAAAGGAGAGGTGTATCTCATATTGGAGCTTGCACTGGAGGCACCATATTATCCTATTGAGGGTATATCGGATGAAAGCTTTCAACTAAGTGGACGTGAAAGCTCTGTGCTTGAAGAAATCCACAAGGTTTATTCTGAGGAAGGTGTGGTAACTCAAAACAGCAGAACATCTCTATATAGCAAACAGGGAAGCGGTGAAATAAATCGAATAGTGATTGACGGAAAACCCTTTTTAACAGCCGACGCAAGCTTTGGTGAAAGACTTGGTGAAAAAATAAAATACTACTATAAGAATATTAACACATCAAAAACTGTTATATATTGCAAAAGCTCCGATTTGGCAGAAGAAGTCAAAATAGACAGTAATGACATTGAAAGCTACTCGTCATATATGCTGAAATATTTTGACAACGAGAACAAACGTGAAAAAAGCATAAATATTTTTGACCGCGCCAATGTTATATATAACGGTGTATATTATAAAAAGGCTTATGAGCTTACATCAGCCGATTTTGAAATTGACACCGGCTTTGTAAAGCTTATAGCCAATGATGGCAGAACATTTGAAACTATTATAATAGAAGATTATAATTTTTCAATTTTTGACAGGCTTTCAGTAGATGGATATAAAATGTTCGCTGATGCAAATAGTAAAGTATATAATTTTTATGATTATGATGAAATCTGTTTTATTAAAGACGGAAAACAGATTGAAGCATCTGAGATTTTACCCGGTGAAGTTCTTAATATCCTTGAAGATAGAGACAGTAAGTGTATGACTATCTATGTTACAAACGAAACAATTGAAGGAACCCTAATCTCAAAAGAATATTCTCAGAATGAAACCATATTTACTATAGACGGTAAAGAATATCTTTTGAGTGATAGATTTAACGAACTAAACACAAGAGAAGAAAAAATAGGACGCTCAGATGTGTTCATTCTTGATATGTTCGGCAGAATAACAGCAATTGAAAACATGGAAGAACAGGTTGGAAAATATGCAGTTATTCTTGGCATTGCAGAGGGTGACTGGAACTGTGTGGGACAAGTTAAATTCCTTAATTCCAAAAACAGAATTAAGATATATGAAATAACGAAAAAAACAAAAGTAAATGGTGTAAAATATAATAGCAGCTCCGAGTTTAAAGCTATTGCAGATAGCTCTGATATTCTAAAGGGAAAGCTTGCAGCATTTGATACCAATAGTCAGGGAGAACTCACAGAACTGCATATAGAAGGTCTTTCGGGTTCTGAATTGGAATTTGA
>JAZOOC010000243.1:0-1917 GCA_045654825.1 Clostridia bacterium
ATTGCTTCTCTTATGAAAACAGGAGATAAATTGAAGATTACAGGGAGAATTCAAAGCAGAGATTATAAGAAAAAACTTGAAAATGACGAAATAATCAGTAAAACAGCATACGAAATATCTGTTTCAAAACTGGAAAAGGAAGACGAATATTTATAGAAATTTGTTAAATAATACACACTGAAAGGTGTGTGTTATGATGTATCCAAGAACAGACCTTGCCATTGAAGCAAGAGAAATGTATTCGGGAGAAAAAAACTATATAAAAGATCCCGACGGAATAACATCTTTTGTTGAAGAAAAAGATGATGCAATAATTACTACGGTTGAAATTGAAAATCAAAGCGGTGCTTTAAAATTAAATAAGCCGATAGGGAAATATATTACGGTTGAAAGTCAGGCATTAAAAAGCCTTGATCCCGACCGTACAAATAAATTGAGTTATCTTATAAAAGAGCAGCTTCTTAAAATTATATCTCTTGATAAAAACGAAACAGTTCTTGTTGCAGGACTTGGAAACCGTGAAATAACTCCCGATGCATTAGGGCCTAAAGTTGTATCGGATATTATGGTTACCAAACATCTTAAAAAATATATTCCCGAATATATCGACAGAGATTTATCCTCTGTATGTGCCATTTCTCCCGGTGTTATGGGAATTACAGGAATTGAAACAGGGGATATAATATCGGGAATTGTTAAAGAGGTTAATCCCTCTCTTATAATAGCTGTAGATGCACTTGCCTCAAGAAATCCCAAACGAATAAGTACAACCATTCAGATTACAGATACAGGAATTAATCCGGGGTCTGGCGTCGGTAACAAAAGGGAAGGCTTAAATTACGAAACATTGGGTGTACCTGTTATAGCCGTTGGTGTTCCTACTGTTGTAGATGCAGTTTCAATAGCTTTTAATATGATGGATGAAATCTGTGATATTATTGATATATCAGAAAGCGAAGCTTTAAAATTCAGACAAAAAAATCAGGATGCTATTATAAGTAAGCTGGTTGATAACGAAAATACAAATCTTATGGTCACACCAAAAGAAATAGATAATATAATAAGTCATATATCTAAAGTAATTTCAAATGGTATCAATTTAGCTCTGCATCCTGATATAGGTTTGGAATATATAGAGAGTTTTACATTCTGAATTAGAATACTGCACCTATAGCTTCTATAATATTTTTAACTTGAATAACTTCCATATCTTCCGGTAAAGAGGATATGGATTTTTTCATATGGGGAATTATACATTTTTTAAAACCAAGCTTATATGCTTCGCTTATTCGTGCTTCGATAAACGAAACATTTCTTACTTCGCCGGTAAGACCTATTTCCCCGAAAACTGCAAGATTTGAGTCTAATGGCATATTTTTATAATTAGAGGCAATTGCAAGTGCAATTCCTAAATCTGAAGCGGGTTCAAGAACTCTTATTCCGCCTGTTATATTAACATATGTATCGCTTCCCGATAAATTTATACCGCATTTTTTCTCTAAAACCGCTATTATCATATTAACACGGTTATAGTCAAGTCCTGTTGTAAGCCGTCTTGGTGTGCCGAAATTTGTGTGTGCGGCAAGTGCCTGTATTTCTGCAAGAATAGGTCTTGTTCCCTCCATAGAACAAATAACTACAGTTCCGGGAGCATTTTCAGGTCTGCCGTCTAAAAATAATACTGACGGATTGCCTATTTCGGATAATCCTGCTTCTGTCATTTCAAAAACACCGATTTCATCAGTTGAGCCAAATCGGTTTTTGATTGAACGGATAATTCTGAAATTGGAATATTTTTCGCCCTCAAACTGTAAAACACAATCCACCATATGCTCGAGAACTTTAGGCCCTGCAAGAGTGCCGTCTTTGGTAACATGACCTACTATAAAAACGGTAATGCCGTCTTCTTTGGCAGTT
>JAZOOC010000244.1:0-6688 GCA_045654825.1 Clostridia bacterium
TGTTATATAAACTGCAACGGGTTTCTCATTCTGAACTTCCATTTCTGAAATTTGTTTTTCAAGGTGTTCGGGAGTGATTTCGCAGGAAAGAAGCTCATTTTGTTTTTCGGGATATATCCATCTTATATCAAAATCAAGAAGTGCAGAAGCGGTAAGAAAGCTTTTATGAGCATTACGCCCTGCGGCTATAATTGATTTAAGATTGTTTTTTTTCGCATAGAGCATAACAAGATAGAGCATCCCACGTATTGAAAGGGACGACCCTTCGGTTGAATACAAAGTTTTTCCGCTTCCGAAAAGCTTTGACGCATTATCCGAACTTTCTTTTATAATGCCATCTGAACGATATAAAACATCCGCACCGTTTATTTCAGTTATATCAAAACTTTCGCTCCCCGAAAAAGACATTCCTTTATGTCCCGGCATATGCAAACGAAAAGCATTTTTTTCTGAATATTCTTTTACGAAATCACATATAGGTGTGTTCATTATTATTCCTGCCCGTCAAGAATTTTTGATGCTTCAAGCATAATTGCGCATTCCATTCTTTTTCTGAATAGTCTGCAACCGTATTCATATATTCCGTTAACGCTTCCTGTAGCGTGATAAGCGTTAGCTGCACATCCGCCCGAACAATAAAGTTTTGCCCAGCAGTCTTTACATTCTGGACGAGTGTATACATTGCAGGCTTCAAATTCGTTCTGTATATCGGTATTGGTAACGCCGTTATAAACATCGCCAAGTTTGAATTTTTCTTCTCCTACGAACTGATGGCAGGGATATAAATCTCCCCAGGGAGTAACCGCCATATATTCAGTTCCTGAACCGCAACCGGAAATACGCTTATATATACAAGGACCGCCTTTCAAATCAAGCATATAATGATAGAAAACAAAAGGCTTGCCTTCATTTCTTTTTTCTCTCATAAACTCTGCGAGCTTTTCATATTGAGCAAAAACCACGGAAAGATCTTCTTCGGTAAGTGCCGAAGGATCATCGGGAGGACAAACAACAGGTTCCATACTTATTTCGTTGAATCCCAAAGAAAGCATTTCTTTGATATCTTCAAAGAAATCTGGATTTGCATGGGTAAAAGTGCCACGCATATAGTAATCTTTGTGTCCTCTTTCTTCAACGAGTTTCTGAAATTTGGGAACAATTTTTTCCCAGCTTCCGTTTCCTTTGTAGTCTACTCTGAATCTATCGTGAACTTCTTTTCTTCCATCCAGACTCAGAACAACATTGCTCATTTCTTTATTGGCAAATTCTATAACATCATCGTCAATAAGAAGACCGTTGGTCGTAAGCGTGAAACGGAAATTCTTATTATATTTCTTTTCTATACTTCTTGCGTAAGCTACAAGCTGTTTCACAACATCAAAATTCATTAAAGGCTCTCCGCCAAAAAAGTCTACTTCAAGATTTTTTCTGCTGCCTGAATTCGCAATGAGAAAATCAAAAGCCTGTTTTCCAACCTCAAAGCTCATAAGAGCACGGTCTCCGCTGTATTTTCCCTGACTTGCGAAGCAATATGAACAATTAAGATTACAGGTATGCGCAATATGAATACACAAAGCTTTTACTATACCTGCACTTTTCTTTTTAAGTTCTCCGGCCATAGGCTCAAAACTGTCTTCAATATATAATTTTCCTGCGGTTTTCAATTCTTCAATCTGTTCAAAACATTCAAAAATTTCTTCACGGTTGACTTCTTCACAATCCGCATATTTTTCAAGAATGAAATCCGTAATTTCATCACGGGAGGACTTTTCATACATTTCTATAATGTCGTATGCAACATCGTCCACAATATGAACCGAACCCGAATAAACATCAAGAACTATATTCAAGCCACCGAGCTTATAACAATGTATCATTTTAATCACCTAATTATCCGATAGTAAAAACGCCGCCGTAAAGTCGGCGGCGTTTAAAATTTTATAAATTATTTCTGTTTGTTTTCGCACTGCTGATTTGCGATACCACAACTTGTTTTGCAAGCAGACTGACAAGAAGTCTGGCATTCTCCGCATCCACCGTTTTTAGCGCTGCTGCATAAATTTTTAGTTTCAAGTGTTGTAATATGTTTCATTTTAAATTCCTCCTAAGCATCGTATTAAACATAAGCATTATAGCATATATCCAAATATAAGTCAATCAAAAATACAAAATTTATCTGTTGAGAATGAGTTTTGTGAGTTCAACAGGCTCTACTATTTTGCCGTCTTTATATACTCTCATATTACCGGAAGCAATTTCATCAATAAGAATAACTTCGCCGTTGTTATATCCAAATTCAAATTTAATATCCCAGAGGTCAAGACCGATTGTTTTTAAATCGTCAGCAACAATTTTGGTTATTTTAAGAGTCTGCTCTTTCATAGAAGCAAACATTTCTTCGCTCATTACACCGAGAGCGGAAAGCCCTTCACAAGTTACAAGCGGATCACCTTTTTCGTCATTTTTGAAGGTGCATTCAACATAACCGCCGGAAAGAGGCGTACCGTCTTTTATATATTCTCCGTATCTTCTTATAAAGCTTCCTGTTGCAACAAGACGGCAGATAACTTCAAGACCGTGACCAAATACTGTTGCAGGAAGAACTTCCATTGTAGCTTCGTCAACATTCGCACCAACATAGTGAGTTTTAATTCCGGCTTCTTTAAGAAGATCAAAATAATAAACAGAAGTTCTTAAATTAGCTTTCCCTATACCCTCTATTGTAAGACCTACACTGTTTTCGCCGGGATCGAAAACACCGTCTTTTCCGGTACAATCATCTTTGAACTTGAGCATAACATTGCCGTTTTCAAGTTCATAAACATCTTTGGTTTTTCCTTCGTAAATAAGTTTCATAGCTTTACTCTCCTTTTTTGTTAATAAACAAATTAATTATACTCTTTTTTTCTGCAGATGTAAATATTTTTTATCATATATTTATTTTTCTTTTATCAGAAACAATCCTTTTTCATACATTTTCTGCACAGCAGTAAGAATACCAAGCTTGGCATGGTTACATGTAAGTCCGCCCTGGAAGTAAACCGCATACGGCTCTCTTAAGGGAGCATCTGCACTAAGCTCGATTGAAGAGCCTTGTATAAATGCACCTGCCGCCATTATAACCTTAGAGTCATAACCCGGCATATCATCGGGTATTGGTGTTGCAAAGCTGTCCACAGGTGCCGCCGCCTGTATCCCCTCGCAGAAAGCAATAACTCCTTCGGGAGTTCCAAGCTCTACCGCCTGAATAATATCGTGACGGACATCTTCCGATGAGGGAATAACCTTAAATCCCGCCTTTTCAAAAAGTGCCGCCGCAAATATTGCACCTTTAACCGCTGAAGCAACAACCGTAGGCGATAGGAAAAAGCCCTGATACATAGACTGTATTATCCCTAAATTTGCTCCTACCTCCTGCCCCAGACCGGGTGCAGAAAGACGGTAAGCACATCTGTCAACACATTCCTTTGTTCCGCATATATAACCGCCAATAGGTGCAAGACCGCCGCCGGGATTTTTAATAAGCGAACCAACTATCATATCCGCACCGACTTCGGACGGTTCAATAATTTCGGTAAATTCGCCGTAACAATTATCTACCATACATATAATATCAGGCTTTAATTCTTTTAAAAATTTTATCAGCTTACCAATCTTTTCAACTGAAAAAGTTTCTCTTGTCTGATAGCCTTTTGAACGCTGAATTGCAGCAAGTTTTGTTTTTTCATTGACCGCTTTTTTTATTTCATCGAAGTCAAAATCACGATCATTTAAAAGATTTACCTGTCTGTAGCTTATATTAAATTCTTTTAAAGAACCGGGAGAAGGTCTTATTCCGATAACCTCTTCCAAAGTATCGTAAGGCTTTCCGGCAGGACACAAAAGCTCATCGCCCGGACGAAGATTTGCAGATAACGCTACTGCAAGTGCATGCGTTCCGCAGGTTATCTGAGGACGAACAAGTGCCGCTTCGGTTTTAAAACAATCAGCATATACTCTCTCTAAATTATCTCTTCCCTCGTCATTATAGCCATAACCGGTAGTTGCCGCAAAATGAGTTGCCGCAACCTTATTTTTTCTCATTGAAGAAATAACCTTAAGCTGATTATATTCCGCAATTTCATCTATTTTAATAAACTTCTCTTTGAGATTTTTTAATATTTTTTCTCCGTGTTCGTAAACCTCACGGCATATCCCCGCCTGCTTATATATCTCAAACACTTTTTTCACCTTTTCTTTTAATTCTTGAGTAATAGCTCTCAGTTGAAAAACCGAGTTTTCTGGATATTTCTTTTTGTGTCAGATCCGGATAGAGTTCTTTTGCACGCATAATTTTTATTATATTAAAAAAACCAATAACTCCCAAACCTGTGTATTTCTGAACAATACTTTTTAAAGAAGATACACTTATGTTATTATCCTCTGCTATTTTTCCAAGTGTGAGTTTCTTTGTAAATTCCGAATTAAGATATGTATATATTTTTTCGTAAGTATCTGCCGTACGAAACAAATTTTCGTGTGTTTTTTCATTATAATCGCTTAAAATTGTAATAATAAGCTCCAGATAAATCCTTGAAAGCTCCATTGCTCTTTCGCTGGCTTTATTCAAAAGAAAAATAATTTTCTCCATATAGTCTTTCACAATTCCGCCAAGAGAAAAAACCGCAAAAGGCTTAAAGGTTTCATACTTTAAATCTGCTGAAAACTCCAGAAAAAACACAGTTGCCGAAGAATTATAATCACCTGCAGATATAAAATTACCGGGAGATATAAGAAAAATATCTCCCGGATTTAAAATATAGCTCTTCTCATTTGCTGTCAGTCTTATCCTGCCGCTTCTTATATACACAAGTTCATAACTGCAGGTAAGACGCCCGGGTTCATAAAAACCTTTATCATATCTTCCTTCGAAAAAGCTGCAGATGTTTTTTACATCTACTTTTCTATCCAAGGCTTTCCTCAACTTTTTTAAGCATTTCTTCATATTTTACTTTCTTGGCTTTTTCCGCTTCGATAAGCTGAGCAGGTGCTTTGGAAACGAATCCCTGATTTGAAAGTTTAGAGTCAACTCTTGCTATTTCGCTTAAAATTCTTTCCTTTTCTTTAAGGAGTCTTTCTCTTTCTTTTTCAAGGTCTACAAGCTCGCCCAAAGGAATTAAAATCTGTGCACCTTCGCACACAACAGATACTGCATTTTCAACCGAAACATCAGAAGATGTTACAGAAACCTCTGATGCTCCCGCAAGCTTCATAAAGAATTCAGCACCTTTTTCAAAGGCATCTTTCTTGTCGCTTATGATATATAATTTAGCCTTTTTGGATAAAGGAACATTCATTTCAGTTCTTGTATTTCTTACTGCCTTTATAGCCGAAATAACAAGCTCTGTTTCCTCTTCTTCTCTATCGAATTCAAAATCAGCTCTGTATTCGGGCCATTTGGAAATCATTATGCTTTCATCAGACACAGGAAGAGAACTGTAAATTTCTTCAGTTATGAAAGGCATAAACGGATGGAGAAGCTTTAATGTTTCGGAAAGCACATACGCAAGTACATTCTGTGCCGCTTTTCCGCTTTCCTCTTTTGCATAAAGGCGCATTTTAATAAGCTCTATATACCAGTCGCAAAGGATATCCCAGATAAAGTCATATAGTTTTGCAACAGCGATTCCAAGCTCGAATTTATCTAAGTTTTCGGTTACTTCCTTAACCAGTCTGTTGAATTTTGCAAGAATCCATTTGTCTTCCGCTTCTATATTTGCCGGAATTTCTATTTTATCTATATCAAGATTCATTAACGCAAAACGGGAAGCATTCCAGATTTTATTTGCAAAGTTACGGCTCGCTTCTACTCCGGGTGCACCTACAATTTTATTAACCTCGGGGTTGGGGTTTTTACCCTTTTCAACCGGTGGCTCGTAGGTTACAGGGAATCTCATATCGTTACCGGGCGCAACACCTGTAACAAGAGTAAATCTTAATGCATCAGCACCATACATATCTATTATCTGGAGAGGGTCAACACCGTTGCCCTTTGATTTAGACATTTTTTCGCCGTTACCGTCACGAACAAGTCCGTGAATGAACACATGCTTAAAGGGTGCTTTTCCTGTATGCTCGCATGCGGAGAATATCATTCTTGATACCCAGAAGAAAATTATATCATATCCTGTTACAAGTGTGCTTGTAGGATAGAAGTAATCAAGGTCTTCTGTATTATCGGGCCATCCGAGTGTTGAGAAAGGCCAGAGCGCAGAAGAAAACCATGTATCTAAAACATCTTCTTCCTGTCTTACAGGCTTTCCGCATTTTGGACAAACTGTAATATCTTCTTTGGAAACAGTCATTTCACCGCAATCATCACAATAGAAAGCGGGTATTCTGTGTCCCCACCAGAGCTGACGGGAAATACACCAGTCATATACATTTTCCATCCAGTTCATATATGTTTTGGAAAAACGTTCGGGAACAAATTCTGTTTCTTTTTCGATAACTGCATTTATTGCAGCTTCAGCAAGAGGCTGCATCTTAACAAACCACTGATTTGATACAATCGGCTCAATGGTTGTTCCGCAACGATAACACTGACCTACATTGTGAGAATGGTCTTCTGTTTTAACAAGAAGTCCCATATCTTCAAGGTCTTTTATCATAGCCTTACGGCATTCATAACGGTCCATGCCCTCATACT
>JAZOOC010000245.1:0-1962 GCA_045654825.1 Clostridia bacterium
GAGGTTAATACCATCGGTTCAAAGTGCAATGATTTTGAAACGTCAAAAATCGTAGTTGAATTAAAATCACAGATTGAAAATATAAGAGAACAAATACAAAACATTGAATAGGAGCATTTTATGAAGCTAATCAATATCGGATACGGCAATGTTGTTGTTGCAGACAGAATTGTTGCTGTAATCAGTCCGGAATCTGCACCTGTCAAAAGAATAATCCAGGATGCCAGAGACAGCGGTAATCTCGTTGATGCAACATATGGAAGAAGAACAAGAGCTGTTATAATTTCAGACAGCGGTCATATTATTCTGTCTTCAGTTCAACCCGAAACCGTTGCAGGAAGATTGGATGATACGGAGGGCCAGGCCAATGACTAAAGGACAGATTTATGTTATATCAGGTCCATCAGGTGTAGGAAAAAGCACCGTAGTAAAAAATGTTCTTGAAAAAGGCAAAAATATAGTACTGTCAGTTTCTGCAACAACAAGAAATCCTCGTTTAGGGGAAACAGACGGTGTTAATTATTTCTTCAAAACCAAAGAAGCATTTGAAGAAATGATTAATAACAACGAATTTATGGAATGGGCAAAATTCTGTGAAAATTATTACGGAACACCTAAATCACCTGTATTTGCCAACACAGAAAAAGGTTTGGATGTTATCCTTGAAATAGAAACGCAGGGTGCTATGAAAATAAAAAAAGCTTATCCCGAAACCCGTTTCATATTCATCGCTCCCCCATCCTCAAGCGAACTTGAAGCACGTTTAAGAAACAGGGGCACAGAAACTGAAGAAGTTGTTTTAAAAAGGCTTTCGGAAGCAAAACGAGAATTATCATTAATTAATGAATATGATTACATAGTTATTAATAATACAGTCGAACAAGTAACCGAAGATATAATAACAATAATGAAAGCTGAACGAATGAGAACTTCAAGATGTTCAGAAAACATAAAATAACAAAAGAGAGGTAATACAAATGATATTTAATGAATTTCAGAATTTAGTTGACAAAGCAGGCTCAAGATACGGACTTGTTATTGCAGTTACAAAAAGAGCAAGAGATTTAAAAGACGGTGAAATGCCTCTTACTGAAACCAATCCGAAAACAGAAGAAAAATCTGTTTCGCTTGCAACAAGAGAATTTGCTGAAAACAAACTCACAATAACTGATGAAAATCTATAATTAACCTAAAAAGCTGTGGCGGCTGCCACAGCTTTTTTATACTATATTTTATTAAGCGCCTGTTCTATATCTGCTATAATATCATCAACATTTTCAAGCCCAACCGAAAAACGAACCATACCTGCATCAATACCTGCTGCAACCAATTGTTCATCAGTAAGCTGACGGTGAGTTTCACTTGCCGGATGAAGAACACATGTTCTGATATCAGCAACATGAACTTCATTTGAAGCAAGTTTTAATGAATTCATAAATTTCATTGCGGTTTCTCTTCCGCCTTTAATTACGAAAGAAATAACACCACTTGCACCCTTGAGATATTTCTTAGCCAGAGCATAATCACAATCTGTTTCAAGACCGGGATATTTGATGCTTTCTATTTTATCACTTTTAGAAAGGTAATCTGCCACTTTTAAAGCATTCTGACAATATCTGTCCATTCTTACAGCTAATGTTTCAAGACCGAGATTGAGTAAAAATGCTGAATGAGCCGCAGGATACACACCAAAGTCTCTCATAAGCTGCATTCTTGCTTTTATTATATATGCAGCTTTCTTATATGTCTCAACATATGATATACCGTGATAAGATTCGTCCGGCTCAACAAGTTCAGGGAAATTACCGTTAGTCCAGTCAAAGTTTCCGCTGTCTACAATAACACCGCCTACCTGAACTGCATGACCGTCCATATATTTAGATGTTGAGTGGATAACTATATCTGCACCAAAATCAATAGGTCTGCACAGCGCAGGAGTAGCAAATAAGTCGGATCGTAGCC
>JAZOOC010000246.1:0-7092 GCA_045654825.1 Clostridia bacterium
AGCGGCAAGTGCAGTCAGAGATTGGACCTTCAACAATACACCCTTTAACATCGTTTATTCTTATATGAAATATACCAATGAGCCATCGTATAAGACTGCAATATCCTGGGGATGTAAACAAGTTGATGAGTTTGAAGATGATGTGAATGAAATCACAAAAGTATTTGCGATTTCGAGAGACGAATGGACTAACTGATAAATTCCAATTTGCCAAGCAGATTTGCTTCATATCCGGTATTATAGATGGTGCATCGAGCAAAGAGGTGTTATTGATGCTATTATAATGAATCATAATCTCTTTTTCTTTCCAATCCATATATACTGAGAAGCAATAATAAACATAGGTATTAAAGAATAATGGTATCTCGGTGCTACCTCTGCAAGCATTTGTGCGAGGATAAGCCCCGTAACATAAAGAAGAATAACTGCAGTCGTTGCTAAATCCTTTTTTCTTAATGAATTTATTGTTCCAAAAAGGAGGAGGAATAACAGCATATAATAAAAGATATTGGATAAATCGGTGAAAAGCTGATAGTGGTTTAATACAGGTTTTAAATAAAATACTACTCCGCCGTCGTCGCCGATAAAGATTTTAAGTTTTTCTTTGAACAATTCAAGAAAATCTATATTCCCCGAAAAAATTCTTTCTTTAGCCGCTTCGAGCATTTTTTCCTGTGCTTTCTTCGGAGTGCCGTCCGGCTCATCTACAAGATGAGTTAAAAACGCACTGTCCTCATAGTTCCACATTCCCTTGGAATTTTCATTAAATCCAACATAAATATTATATCCGGGAGAAGAGGCAGGCTGTTCTCCCAGTCTTTTTGCCATATAAAAATTAAAAGCCTGTCCCAAAATAAAATAAAAAGCTATAAGCGCTATGCCGAAACCTAAAAAAGTTTTACGAAATGAAACCTCAGTAAGCTTTGGAAATCTCAAAACCAATATCCATATAAAATAAGCAATTATAAGAATAACGGCTACAGGACGGCAGGCATTTGCAAAGGAAAGTATAACACCGCTTAATCCACCGCAGATAATAATTTTCTTCAAACTGTCGGTTTGTTTTAATCCTGTTAATATAAATATAAAAAGAAGTATAAGAGTTGTATACAAAAGGTCTGCGATAACAAGAGAGTTATACATGGTCTGCGAGGGACAGAAAATCCATAAAATATAACCAAAAAACCCTGCTTTAAGATTAAACAGCCTGTGGCAGATAAGAAAAATCAAAACTCCTGACACAACACTTAAACATACATTTAAAAGGGGCGCAACAAGAAAACTTTCACCGAATATCTTAATAAATATACTCAAGAAAAATGAATAACCGAATATATGCGGAAAAAGTGCTACATATTCGGAGGGAGCATAAAACGATTTTGAAAGCTTGACTGCATATTCGTAATAAGTAAGATAGTCCATTTCGGGAGCTATTCTTACCTTTAAAACCCAGAAAAGCTTAAACAAAAAGCATAAAATACTCAAAGCAATACAAACCGTTTTCACATTTAATTTTTCAAGTTTGTTTTTTATAAAATAAAGAGCAACTGCCAATACAATCGCAAGCAGTCCGCCCTGCCAAAATTGAGTTAAAGGAAAAAATTCATCCCCTATGAAATTAAGAACACCGCTAAACGACAGAAGTATAAATAAAACTGTCAGACCGATTGAAAAAATTCGCGGGAGTATCTGTTTTAACATAGCAGGATGAATCTCCTTCATTTTATATTTTAGACCATTTTACGCCTTGTCTTGTATCTTCAAGAACAATACCCATTTTAGTAAGCTTATCTCTTATTTTGTCTGCAAGAGCAAAATTCTTTTCTTTCCTTGCCTTCTGTCTTTCTTCAATAAGTGCCTCAACCTCAGAAGTAAGACTATCCTCTTCTTCCTTATATTCAAGGCCTAATACTGTTAAAAGCTCGTTTATAAGAGAAATGGATTTTTCGAGATATTCTCTGCTGTAGCTTCCGTTGGTATCTGTTTCTGTATTAACATCTCTTACAAGAGAGAAAATATGAGAAATCGCATCGGCAGTATTAAGGTCGTCGTCCATAGCCTCTTTAAAGCTTTCTCTGTATTTTTCAAAAGAAAGATATTTATTGTTTTCTTCCTCTGTCATTTTTTCAGCTTCGGAATGAGAAAGAATAAATTTAAGATTATCTATTGTATTATAAATTCTTTTAAGTCCGGTATCTGCCTGAATTATCAAATCTCTTGAGAAGTTAATGGGACTTCTGTAATGAGCCGAAAGCATAAAGAATCTTATTGTTATATAAGAAAATTCTTTTACTATATCACGAACGGTAAAGAAATTGCCCTCGGATTTAGACATTTTCTTATTATCAACATTAATAAATCCGTTATGCAGCCAGTAGTTTGCAAAAGGCTTTCCGTTAGCCGCTTCGCTCTGTGCAATTTCGTTTTCATGATGAGGGAAAATAAGGTCTTTTCCGCCGCTGTGAATATCTATGGTTTCCCCGAGATATTTATTAACCATTGCAGAACATTCAATATGCCATCCGGGTCTTCCCTCTCCCCAGGGACTTACCCAATAAGGCTCGCCCTCTTTTTTATTCTTCCACAGAACAAAATCCATAGGATTTTCTTTATCGGTATTTACTTCTATTCTTGCACCTGATTCAAGGTCCTCCAAGGGCTGATGCGAAAGCTTTCCGTATTCCTTGAATTTTGAGGTTCTGAAATAAACATTACCGCCTACATTATAGGCATAGCCTTTTTCTTCAAGCTTCTTAACCGTTTCTATTATTGCATCTATATTTTCTGTAGCTTTGGGATGAACGGTAGCTTCTCTTATATTAAGACCTTTGGCATCTATAAAATATTCTTTTATAAATCTTTCGGCAAGCTCTGCTACGGTTATTCCCTCTGCATTTGCATTCTTTATCATTTTATCGTCTATATCAGTAAAGTTCTGAACGAATTTTACTGTATAGCCTGTATATTCAAGGTATCTTCTTAAAGTATCAAAAATGATAAAAGGTCTTGCATTTCCTATGTGAAAATAATTATACACGGTAGGTCCGCAGGAATACATTTTAACTTCGTTTTTGTCTATAGGAATAAATTCTTCTTTTTTGTTTGTAAGTGAATTAAAAACTTTCATAATCTAACCTTCCTCGTTTATACGGTCTTCCAATTTTTTTATCCGATGCATAAGCTTGCAAAGCTCCTGACTTATCGGGTCGGGAATGTGAGTCTGATCAAGTTCGTCCGAGCATTTGTCTATTCTTATGTTATCTCTCTTAACAATCCGGGCAGGTGCGCCGACGCAGGTACAGTTAGGCGGAACAGCAGATAAAACTACTGAATTTGCCGCAATTTTGGAATAATCTCCAACCGTGAAAGGCCCTAAAACCTTTGCTCCCGCACCAATCATAACATGGTTTCCTATTGTTGGATGTCTTTTGCCGGTATCTTTACCTGTACCGCCGAGAGTAACGCCCTGATATATGGTACAGCCGTCACCAACCTCTGCGGTTTCGCCGATTACAACTCCCATTCCGTGATCGATCAATACTCCTTTTCCTATTTTTGCTCCGGGGTGAATTTCTATTCCCGTTGACGCTCTTACCATCTGAGAAATCATACGGGCAAGAAAAATACATTTATGTGTAAAAAGAAAATGAGAAAATCTGTGCCAGAATAATGCTGCAACCGACGGATAAAGTAATAATATTTCAAGAGTACTCCTTGCTGCAGGGTCTCTTTCTTTTACTGCTTTTATATCCGCTCTTAATCTGCTAAACATATATACTCCTTATAAATCTCGTCGCATCAGCGACATATCGAGAATTCCAAAAGAATTCATATCGACGATTTCATCTTCGATGGAATCATTATAACATTATATTATATAAATATCAATCAATTTTTAATAATACCATTGATTTTTTTGGCAGATAATGTATAATAAATAATGTGGAAAATTATTTATATTTTCGGAGGATGATATGTCAATTTTCAAGGTTAATTCCTGCGGACTTTCGGGGATAGACGCATTTATCGTAAATGTTGAATCGGATGTTTCCGGCGGACTTGCTTCTTTTGAAATTGTCGGATTGCCCGACACGGCTGTTAAAGAGTCCAAAGAAAGAATAAAATCTGCCATAAAAAACTCCCAGTCAGATATCTACAAAAAGCGAATAGTAGTTAATCTTGCTCCTGCATCTGAAAAAAAGGAAGGTTCAGGCTTTGATTTGCCTATCGCACTTGCTGTTTTAGGCAATGAATATAAGTTCAATCCGGAAATTGTAAATAATTCGGTTTTCATAGGCGAGCTTGCATTAGACGGCTCGTTAAGAAGAGTTACAGGAATTCTTCCTATGGCTGTTTGTGCATATAAAAAGGGTATTAAGAATATTTTTGTACCCGAGGAAAATGCTAAAGAAGCAGCGGTTATAGATGGGCTTAGAGTTTATCCTGTTTCTACACTTTTCCAGATTATGAGATTTTTATGCGGTGAAGAAGAAATTTCATCTTTACCCTCTGCATCATTTTCAGAATTATCTCATATAACCGAACAAATTAATGATTTTTCCGAGGTTAAAGGCCAGGAAAATATTAAAAGGGCATTAATCACCGCGGCTGCAGGAAGCCATAATCTTCTTATGGCGGGAATTCCCGGCGCGGGAAAAACCATGATTGCATCACGAATACCCACTATTCTGCCCCCTTTAAGCTTTGAAGAATCATTGGATGTATCTAAAGTCTACAGCGTTGCAGGACTTCTTTCGGATGATACTCCCCTTATAGTAACAAGACCTTTCCGTCAGCTTCATCATACAGTTTCCACCGTAGGAATTACAGGCGGAGGAAAATCTTTAAAGCCGGGAGAACTATCTCTTGCACATAAAGGAGTATTGTTTCTTGATGAGCTTCCCGAATTTCGAAGAGATGCGCTGGAAACCTTAAGACAGCCTCTCGAAGATGGCTTTATAACAATAACAAGAGTATCGGGAACTGCAATTTATCCGTCAAGCGTTATGATGGTGGCTTCATTAAATCCATGTCCCTGCGGATATTTTGGCTCGGGAATAAGAGAATGTACCTGCAGTGAACAGAAAAGAAAAAATTATGTGAGAAAAATAAGCGGTCCCCTTTTAGACCGTATTGATATACAAATTGAAGTGTCGGGAGTGGAATATGCTGCTCTGTCAGACAAGAAAAAAGGACTTTCAAGCAGCGAAATGCGTGAAAGAGTTATCGCCGCAAGAGAAATTCAGAAAGAAAGATACAAAGACTTGTCTTTTGATACAAACAAAGACATTCCGGCAGGTATGCTTGATGAATTCTGCCATCTTAACAGTGCAGAAAATGCGATGATGGAAGCGGCATATAACAAACTCGGTCTTTCCGCAAGAGCACATTCAAGAATATTAAAAGTAGCCCGTTCAGTTGCGGATATAGAGGGTGAAAAAGAAATAACGGTATCTCATCTTGCTGAGGCAATCCAGTACCGTTCAATAGATAAAAAATATTTTTAAGGAGAATTAAGTGATGATTAATGTTGGCATTGTCGGTTACGGCAATTTGGGAAAAGGCGTTCAATATGCTATCGAAAGATGTGAAGATATGAATCTTTTCGGAATTTTCACAAGAAGAAATCCGAAAGATGTTAATCCTGTTATAGCAACAGATGTTTATAATATATCTGACATTTTAAATTATAAAGATAAAATTGATGTTCTAATTTTATGCGGAGGCTCGGCTACCGATCTTCCCGTTCAGACTCCCGAGCTTGCTAAAAACTTCACTACAGTAGACAGCTTTGATACTCATGCAAAAATTCCCGAATATTTCAAAGCTGTTGACGAAAGTGCGAAAGCGGGAAATAACATATCGGTTATTTCTATCGGTTGGGACCCCGGTCTTTTCTCGGTATGCCGTGCTTATTTTGAAGGAATACTTGCAGACGGAGAAACTGCAACTTTCTGGGGAAAAGGTGTAAGTCAGGGACATTCGGATGCAATAAGAAGAATAGAGGGAGTTAAAAAAGCTATTCAATATACAATCCCCATAGACTCTGCAGTTGAAGCGGCAAGAAATGGCAAGGCAGGTAATCTTACCGCAAGAGAAAAACATTTAAGAGAATGTTTTGTTGTTTTAAATGACGGTGCAGACCAAAACAAAATTGAAAAAGAAATCAAAGAAATGCCGAACTATTTTGCTGATTACGATACAATTGTTCATTTTATAGACGAAGATGAATTTATGAAAAATCACTCAAAGATGAATCACGGCGGATTTGTTATAAGAAACGGAAAAACAGGCAAAGATGATACAAAACAGGTATGCGAATTAAAGCTTGAACTTGGAAGCAATCCCGAATTTACATCATCTGTACTTGTAGGTTATGCAAGAGCTGCGGTAAAGCTTAAAGCTGAGGGAAAAAGCGGTGCTTTTTCAATACTTGATATTCCCCCCGCATATTTAAGCCCCAAATCTGCTGAACAGTTAAGAAAAGAGTTGCTCTAATGAAAAAAATCATTGGTGTTTACGGGCTTTCTGGCTCGGGAAAAACCACATTTGTGAAAAGCCTTTCAAAATATCCGGTGAAAGTTATAGATGCTGATATTATAGCAAGAGAGGTTCTTTCAAAAGAATCTCCCCTGCTTTTAAAAGTAGCCGAGGCTTTCGGTGAGGATATTCTTTTAGACGACGGCAGCTTAAACCGTAAAAAGCTGGGTGAAAAGGTTTTTACCACTCCCGCAAGTCTTGAGCTTTTAAACAGCATAACCTGGCCCGAAATAGACAGAATAATAAAAGAAAGAGCGCTGTCCGCAAAGGAAGATATTGTTATAATTGACTGCCCGATGATTCACCGGGTTTCTTCCAAGGATATTTTAGATGAATTAATTCTTATAAAGTCAGACCCCGACATTCTTTCAGACCGGCTTGTAGCACGCGAAAGCATAACGAAAGAGCTTGCAAAAAGCCGTATAGAAAGGCAGCTTGAAACCGAATTTGACGGCTATACAAGAATTATTGAAAATAATGCGGATATAAATGAACTTATTAAAAAAGCAGATAACTTTTTTAACGAACTGAAAGGAAGTTTAATATGAGTTT
>JAZOOC010000247.1:0-9029 GCA_045654825.1 Clostridia bacterium
GTGTGGATTCTTTGGAATTTCTCCATTTTCCCCTTACAAAGCTATGAGACTGATGTATATGCCCTACATTTTCAAGATGCATAATCGACATAGGCTCACCGATTTCTCCGCTATCTAATATTTCTTTAATTTTATACCAGAATTTAGTAAAACGCAAAACATGGCAAACTACAACTTTAACTCCCTTGTTATCAGCAGCTTCGGTTATTTTTTTGCATTCTTCTGCAGTTTGTGCCATTGGTTTTTCAAGTAGTAAATTATAACCTTTTTCTATAAAAGCAAGCGCAGGTGCAGTGTGCATATCGTCACGAGTAGCTATAATTACAAAATCTGCTATTTTTGGAAGTTTTGCGATGTCTTTCCAGTCAGAAAATACATATTCGGAAGGGATATTGTGCTTCTTTGCAGCATGATCTCTTCTGTTTTTTATATTATCTGCAACTGCAACTATTTCAAGTTCTTCTGGATTTTCTAAAGCATAGTCAGAATAAATAGCTCCTCTTGGACCGTATCCGCATACGATCGCTTTTAACTTTTTCATAACCAATCACCTCGACACTGATTATATCACATAATCTGACAATTTAATATGGAGATTTCAGAAAATGATATGTGTTTTTCTTAATTAAGTAGACGGGGAGTGTTTCGCTAACCCAACGAGCCACGCTCGCCGGTCTCATAATCCGTAAAAAAGAAAACCAGTATATGCCTATTTCTGTAGCTGTTCCTCTGAAAAGCGGTCTTGGATTTATTTTAAGCTTTTTAATATCTGCTGTGGTTTATAAAGATAAATTTACAAAGCTTCAGTTAGCAGGTGTGATTTTGGTTGGCAATTGCTTCCCTTGTTATGTTTAATTCTTAGATATTAATTCAAGATAGCGGGAATATATAACTTTATCGTTGCAATGCAGTTGTTATGTAAAGCTTTGAAACAAGTTGACAAAAAATGCAAGTACCCAATATTACAATGTTCCATGTCTGTGATATAAAAAGAGTTGTAGAATTTGTAAAATGAAATTATAGTGATTATCAGAAAGGAAATTTATATGGCTTCTGAATATCAAAGAATTATAAATGGCGAAAAAGTTAAATGCAACATATGCGGAGTAGGACAGTGGGAACAAATCAACAAAGATGTTTCCGTGGAAGATTCATCTGCATTTATATGCACCCATTGCGGTGAGCGTATGAGTATAATATTACTAAAAAGTTAAAAAATGGTATTAAGCACTTAGCAGAACAATATGGATACACACTAATTATTATTTTTCTTTGCAGTATTTATTGAAGAAATAAGTATTTTCTTTATTTCAATGCACTTATTAAGAATAGCCTTATCTTCATAGTATCCACTCTCAATAAGCAATTCAATCCAATATTCACTCTCTGAGCATTCTTTTAATGCTATTTGCAGTTTTGCAATGAAATCATTTTTTCCATGTCCATAAAATGCTTCTCTTATGTTTGCACCAATACTTGTGCCACTTCGAATAAGTTGATTTGTGAGTACGCTTTCTCTTTTTTCACTCTTTACCTTGTTGCATACTTTGATTATATCTAAAGCAAATTGCTTTGATTTTATAAACAATGGACTGTCCATAAATATTCTCCATTTCAAAACAAAACTTCTTCCTTATTCACTATTCCTTATTCCCTTCCAAAAATCGAAAGTATTTTTAGGGAAAAGTGAATAGGTTATAGTGAATAAGTAAAATCGACATTCCTCTGTAGAAGAATGTCGATTTTTGGTTGCGGAGGGAGGATTTGAACCTCCGGCCTCCGGATTATGAGCCCGACGAGCTACCAAGCTGCTCTACTCCGCGATATTTAGTTGGTGTTCTGTTGCGAACATTTAATATTTTAGCACAATAAATATAGAAAGTCAAGAAAAAAATGTATTTTTTTAAAAATATCTCTTGTTGATTTATTATTTATATGATATTATATGTAAGGTGATTATAAAATATGTATGATTTAAGCAAACAATGTGAAACTTGTGCATACCTTGAATATGATATTGAACAGGATTGCGATATATGTACTGTTAATCTTGACGAAGATGAGTTGGCAGGTTTTTATTCCAATGTAAAATTTACCTGTCCGTATTACAGATTTTATGACGAATATAAAATGGTAAGGAAACAAAATTAATATGGAACCAAAAGATTACATTATATCAAAAATAGAGGGTGAATACGCATATCTTAAAGATATTGAAAGCGATAATGAAATATTTATTGCGTTGGCGCTTTTGCCACAGGGAGCAGATATTGGTTCAAAGATTCATTTTGAAATGTTTGAATATACTTTAGTTTAGAAAATATATAAGGAGAAGCTTATGGAAATATTTTTTAAAACACTACAACAGATGCTGGTTATGTTTGTGTTCATATTACTTGGTTTTGTTTTAAGGAAGGCAAAAATACTCCCCGAAGATTCAGATGTTGCTATGTCCCGTCTTGAAACCTACATATTTGTTCCGGCATTGAGTCTTTTTAATCAGATGACCAATTGCACTTTAAAAACCTTTACTGAGAATTCAATTCTTATTTTATACGGAATGATTATTGTTCTAATTTCGATTTTTGTAGCATATCCGTTATCTTGTCTGTTTATCAGGAAGAAAACCACTTCAGAGCTTGCATATCAAAGAAATGTATATAAATATGCTATGACATTCGGCAACTACGGATTTATGGGCAACTTCATTGCGTTGGGAGTCTGGGGAAATGAATTCTTATATAAATATATGATGTTCACATTTATCGTTGGTGTTTTATGCAGCAGCTGGGGACTTTATATACTTGTTCCTAAAGACGAAAATGTAAGTTTTTTAAAAAATCTTAAAAAAGGACTTCTCACTCCGCCTCTTATAGCGCTCGTCACAGGTATGGCATTCGGAATTTTAAATCTTCGTCAATATGTTCCTGAATTTCTTTTGACTGTTTTTTCAAATGCAGGCAGCTGTCAGGGACCTGTGGCAATGGTCCTTGCCGGTTTTGTTATAGGTGGTTACAATTTCAAAGAGCTTATAACAAATAAAAAAGTTTATTTTGCAACAGCCTTAAGACTTGTTGTAATTCCGGCGGTTATGATGATTGCATTAAAGCTACTGGGCACAAACGAGGAAATAATGACTCTTGCGCTGATTTGCTTTGCAACACCATTAGGACTTAATACAATTGTATATCCTGCGGCTTTCGGCGGAGAGACTAAAACAGGTGCCTCAATGGCTATGATATCTCATACTCTTTCTGTTGCAACCATACCTCTTATGTATCTTATATTTATAGTATTGTTATAAAAGGAGAATTATTATGAAAATTGCAGTAACTTATGAAAACGGCGAAGTTTTTCAGCACTTCGGACACACAGAACAGTTTAAAATCTATGAAATTGAAGAGGGGGAAATACTTTCCTCTGAAATTATCAATTCCAATGGCAGCGGACATGGAGCACTTGCTGATTTCCTTGAAGATGCAGATGTAGATATGCTTATATGCGGAGGAATTGGCGGTGGCGCAAGAATGGCTCTTGCTCAGGTAGGAATAAGAGTATTCGGCGGAATAACCGGCTCTGTTGATGAAGCTATTGAAAAGCTTATTTCAGGAAAACTTATCTATAATCCTAATCCGACCTGTAATCACCATCATCACGAGGACGGTCATTCCTGCGGTGAGCATCACTGCGGCGAGCATCACTGTGGCGAGCATCATTGCCATCATTAATAAGAAATTAAAAGGTCGGTTCAGCAAGAAACGCTGTATCGGCTTTTTAACATCCCTTTTTGTCGAATTTGCGAATGTTTTGCATATTGTATTGACTTTGCGATAAGCAGATGATAAAATCAAAATGCGAATTATTTGCAAATTGGAGGTAAGTATGGCTTTGTATAATACTTCACAGAGAAAAAAGCTGATGAGCTTTTTGGAACAAAATCCTGACAGACAATTTTCGGTAAAAGAAATATATGATGCAATAGCAGATGATTCTATCAGCTTAAGTGCAATATACAGAAATATATCTGCTTTGGAAACAGACGGGGTTGTAAACCGCTTCTCAAAAGAGGGAAGCAGAGAGGTATCCTATCAGTATACAAATTCAGACAGTTGTATAAATTCAATACATCTTACCTGTGTTAAATGCGGAAAAACATTTCATATGAATAGCGAAGCTACTGAAAAAATGGTAAAATCTTTGAAAGCGAAAGACGGATTTGAGCTTAATAAATCAAAGACGGTGCTTTATGGGTCATGTAAAAAATGCAGGGAGGCTTGAAATGAAAAAAATAATTGTATTATTACTCTCTCTTTTGCTTTTTTGCGGATGTTCAAACAAAATTTCTTATAAAGAGGACAAGCTTGATGTAGTATGCACTGTTTATCCTGCTTACGACTGGGTTAAGGAAATAGCGAAAGATACCGATATCAATATTTCGTTAATTCCCTCAAACGGAACTGATATACACAGCTATCAGCCTAATGCGGATGATATTATAAAAATAACCGGATGTGACCTTTTTATATATTCTTCTGCGGAGGAGAAAGCGTGGTATGATGAAATTAATATCCCCGAAGACAAAAAAATGAATATCACACAATTTTGTGAATCCAAACATAAAAAAGACGAGCATATATGGATGTCGCCCGATGCAGTATCGGATATAGCAGAAGCTATTTCGCATAAGCTTTGTATGTTAAATCCGTCATTTTCTTCGGTTTATATAAAAAATGAAGAAAAATACGAAGAAAAGCTTGAAAAACTGGATGAAGATTTCGAAAATATGCTTGATAAAGCCAAAAAACGCATAATTCTCGTAGCAGACAGATTTCCCTTTCATCACCTTACCGAGGAATATAATATAAAGTATTTTTCTGCATTTGAGGGATGCTCGGCAGAAAGTGAAGTAAGTTTTGAAACTATTGCTTACTTAAGCAGTAAAGCTAAAGAGTTTGATATAGATACTGTTATTGTAACTGAAAATTCAGATAAAAGAGTTGCCAATGCAATTATAAGCAATTTTTCTGATAAAAATATAAAAATACTTGAGCTTAATTCAATGCAGTCGGTAAGCTTAAAGGAGCTTGAAACGGATATGAGCTATCTTTCTGTTATGAGTGAAAACCTTTCTATTCTCAAGGAGGCTTTAAACTGATATGATAAAAATTTCCTTTGAAAATGTCTTTCTCGGATACGAGGGAAAAACAGTAGCGGAAAATATTAACTTTTCTGTAAAAGAGGGAGAATATCTTTTTATAACGGGAGAAAACGGCTCTGGGAAAACAACCCTTATGAAAGCTTTGCTCGGACAGATAATCCCGCAAAAAGGGAAAATAACCGTTAATGCAAAAAAGATAGGTTATCTTCCTCAAGCGCATGCATTACAAACAGATTTTCCGGCTTCGGTAAAAGAAATAATCTTATCGGGATGTCTGGGGAAAAGGGCAGGTCTAAGACCTTTTTATCTCAAAAAAGAGAAGAAAAAAGCAGTTGATGCAGCAAAAAAACTTGGAGTAACAGATATTTTGTCAAGAAGCTTTTTTGAGCTTTCGGGCGGTCAGAAACAAAAGGTTCTTCTGGCAAGAGCTTTGTGTGCCGCCGAAGATATATTGCTTCTTGATGAGCCTGTTTCAGGACTTGATCCCGATTCAGCCAAAGAAATGTACACCATAGTCGATAACCTTAATAAGAGCGGTATGACGATTGTTATGATTTCTCACGACATTAAAGCAGTGGAAAAATATGCTCATAATGTATTTAATATGGATAGTATATAAAGGGGATATAAAATGACAGAACTTTTCGGAAAACTAATTACATATTTTCAATATCCTTTTGTTATTTATGCGGTAATTACGGGGGTGCTTATTTCACTGTGTTCATCTCTGTTTGGAGTGACCCTTGTTCTTAAGAGATTTTCATTTATAGGGGATGGATTGTCTCATGTAGCTTTCGGTGCTCTGGCGGTTTCGGCAGTTCTTAATATAACAAACAGTATGTTTATTGTACTTCCCATAACCGTTATATCTGCAGTGCTTATATTAAAAAGCGGCAACAGGAAAGGTGCTTCGGGAGATGCTGTAATTGCTATGATGTCTGTGGGGGCGCTCGCGCTTGGATATCTTCTTATGAATATTTTTTCAACCTCTGCCAATATAAGCGGAGATATATGCAGTGCTTTGTTCGGGTCTTCTCTTATTCTCACTCTTACCAAAGAAGAAGTGTGGCTTTCGCTTGGGCTTTGCGTGATAGTAACATCTTTCTATCTTTTGTTTTACCGTCATATTTTTTCAGTAACTTTCGACGAGGAATTCGCCTCGGCATCCGGAGTGAATATAAAAGCATTCAGCTTATTAAATGCGGTTCTTATCGCCGTTGTTATAGTGCTTGCGATGAAGCTGGTAGGCTCTCTTTTAATATCAGCGCTTGTGGTTTTTCCCGCTTTGTCGGCAATGCGTGTGTTTAAAAACTATAAAAGTGTTGTAATATTTTCCTGTGTTATTTCTGTTGCAGCAACCTTTGTCGGTATTCTTGCCGCAGTTGTTTCGTCAACTCCGGTAGGAGCAACGATTGTTGCTGTTGATATTGTAGCATATATAATATGTTCTGTTGTAAGGAGAAGAGTATGAAGTTTATAAAAAGACTAATCACCCTTTTTGTTATAATTGGTTTGATATGGGCGGGAGTTACAATAAAAAAAGGTTATGATTTTTATTGTGATGCATTGGAGAAAAAACCTCTTTTTGATACGATAGAGGAGCTTAAATCAAACCCGCACTATACATTATATGAAAATATTCCGGAATTCTATTTTAAAGCACTTGTTGCGGTAGAGGACAGAAGATATTATAAACATCCGGGATTTGATATAATCGGAACGACAAGAGCAATATATAACGATATACAGGCAGGAAAATATCTTGAGGGCGGAAGTACAATTTCTCAGCAACTTGCAAAGAATCTCTATTTCCCGTTTGATTATACACTAAACAGAAAAATTGCCGAAATATTTATGGCGCTCAAAATAGAAAAAGAATACTCAAAAGAGGAAGTTCTTGAAATATATGTTAATGCCATATATTATGGAAGCGGTTATTACAATATATATGATGCATCAATGGGATATTTTGACAAAACACCTGCCGAACTAAATGAGTATGAATCCTCTCTTTTGGTAGGTATACCTAATGCACCGTCGGTGTATTCGCTGGATGTTAATCCCGGGCTTGCCCGTCAAAGACAGAAAAAAGTTTTGTCTACAATGGTTGAATGCGGATATATTACTCAAGAGTATGCGGATGAAATAATAAATAATGCTAAATAATAATGGGGTAACGGTAATGAAAAAAACTAAAAACTTTATGATGATGACGCTTGGGTGTGTTCTTCTTTCTCTGGGAGTTTACTTCTTTAAAATTCCCAACGGATTTGCAACCGGTGGAGTGACGGGTATTGCTACAATATTAGCTCCTATAACTCCTGTCAGTGCAGGTGCCTGGATATGGGGACTTAACATTTTGCTTTTGATTGCAGGGTTTATTTTCTTGGGTACTGAAAACGGTATAAAAACTATTTATTGCAGTATGCTTTATTCAGCAATAGTATATCTGCTCGAAATTGTAATTCCGGTTAATCACCCCTTGTCAGGCGAGCCTCTTTTAGAGCTTATTTATGTAATGCTTTTAACCTCTATCGGAGCGGCGATGATATTCAACAGCGGTGCGTCTTCAGGCGGTACGGATATAGTTGCTTTGATTATGAAAAAATACACCTCTCTTGATGTGGGTAAATCCTTGCTGGTTGTTGATTTTGCAGTTGCAGTAAGTGCGTTTTTCATATTTAACATTCAAACAGGGCTTTTTTCTTTGTTGGGACTTTTTTCAAAAGCATTTATTGTAGATGCAGTAATAGAAAATTTAAACACATGTAAATATTTTGTCGTTATAACAAACAAACGCGATGAGATAACAGAATTTATAATAAAAACTCTCCATCACGGTGCAACCGTAAACAGTGTTGTGGGTGAATATACAAAAGAAGAAAAAACAATGATACATACCGTGTGTAAGCGTATTGAAGCTATAAAGTTAAGAAGCGAAATAAAAAGAATAGATCCTCATGCCTTTATTATTGTAACAACAAGCAGTGAGATAATAGGAAGAGGATTCAGAAGTGTATAATTCAGATAGAAAGGAAATATTATGAGAAAGTATTTAATTCCTGAAAACGGAAAATTTTACAAAGCGAATATGCATTGCCATACAACAAATTCAGACGGTAAAATGACACCTTGCGAAGTAAAAGAGCTTTATAAGAAAAACGGTTATTCGGTTGTAGCATTTACCGACCATGATTTTATAACTGATAATTCTTATCTTAATGATGAAGAATTTCTTGTGTTGACGGGATGTGAATTGGCGATAAAAGAAGATGAGAGGGTTTCTACTTTGGTAAAGAGAAATATGAAGGTGTGTCATCTTAATTTTATTGCAAAAGAACCGCATAATGTTGATACCCCTTGCTACAGTTCTGTTTACGATAAGTATTCGGCTGAAAAGGGATTGCCTGTTGTTCACTCCTGCGGTGAATATAAAAGAGAATATTCGCCTGAAAAAATATCCGAAATGATAAAAACAGGAAACGAAAAAGGTTTTCTTGTTTGTTATAATCACCCAAGGTGGTCTTTGGAAAATGCGACCGATTATTTAAAATATGAAGGATTATGGGCTGTTGAAATTTTCAATAACAGCTGTGATTTTAGCGGGATATATGAATATAACATTAATGTTTATGATGATTTTTTAAGAAACGGATGCCGTATGGGATGTATCTCTGCTGACGATAATCACAGACCTAAGGATACCTGCGGAGGATATATTATGATAAAAGCGGAAACTCTTGATTATCCTTCGATAATAAAAGCTCTTGAAAACCATGATTACTATGCTTCTCAAGGACCTGTAATAAAAAGCTTATATCTTGAAGACGATATTGCTTATCTTACCTTTGAAAAGGGAGAATATGCAGTA
>JAZOOC010000248.1:0-8097 GCA_045654825.1 Clostridia bacterium
AACTTAAGGCTTTTATGAGTTTTCCCCGTATATTCCTTTATATATTCATATAGCTTGAATTCAGCTTCTTTTATGTATTCGGTATAAGCCAGAGCTGTTCCCATTGCGTGAACATATCTTTTTTCTTCACTGTTTCTTATGGGGACTGTTCCCGAAATGAGCACCTGCCCCTTCGCAACATACTGACCGAGCGCCACCCCCTTTTCTCCGTTTTCAACAGTAAGCTTTTCAATAACGCCCGCTTTTTTCGCAATTACATCGCAGGGGATTTCCATAGGAATTATTTCGGGAGCTTTTACTCTTTCCTTAATATCTATAATAACCTTTGTTCCCTTTTCGTAAACTCCCGCCCAGGCTACAGAATCAAAATCCGAAATAAGAACTTCGGATATTCTGTCCACATTTATATTACTTCTTAAAGAGAATTTTTTCAAGCCTATTTGAGAAAGTTTGGTAATTATTTTTTCGGTTTCGGTTAGATTATTTCCAACAACTTCTATATCAAGCACAAAAGAGCTTAATATATTAAGGAATACAAATGCTGTTAAAAATCCGATAACCAGAATTTTTCTCGACTTCATTTTAAGAAGCAATGTAAAAAGACCTTTCTTTTTTATTATCTTTACTTTTGTTCCTGTTTTATAGGCTGTATCCCGAAGTAGGAAAAAGCCTTTTTTTGAGATTTTAAAGGTTATTTCCCTGCCGTTTCTTTTTATGTCCCAAAGATATATGTTTTTAAGCATAACAAGATTTATAAATCTTTCGGGCTGACGACCTGTGATTTTAACTTCAACATAACCTTTTATGTAGTTTAATATATCGGTTATATTCATAAAGTATCCTTTCATTCAACATTCAGCATTTTTAATTATTCGAACCCCACTCCTGATATTTCGCCCGATATTTCGGCGGTGTCATCTGTTAAAGAGAGTATATCGAGCTTTTCTCCCTCTATTTTTACGAGTCTTTCTCCCGTATTTATTCTTATTACATTTTTTTCGTATTCCACAAGGCTTTTATAATTATCTATTCTTACGGTATTAAAACCCGTAACGGTTACTTTGACCGCCCCGACGGCTATTTCTTCGGGAATTTCAAGCGCAGTTAAAAATTTGCTTTTTTTGTTTTTCTTTCTTTTCAAATTTATCACCGTTAAAATTATATGCAATTTTAGTTCTCTAAATGAATATATATTAAACGGTGATAAAATGTCTTTTATAATAATTATTCTTTTCCTTTTAATGCCATCTTATGTTTCTTTTGCCGCAAAAGAGGCTTTATCTGTATGTATTGAATCGGTTATACCCTCTTTATTTCCCTTTATGGCCGCGGCAAAATGTGCTGTTATTTCCAAAGATATAAAAGAAGATAATTTTATTTTCCATTTTCTTGCAAAGCTTTTTAATATTCCGCTTTGCGGTGTTTATGCTTTGATATTCGGTATGATATGCGGATATCCCGTAGGTGCAAAAACAGCATTCGACCTTTATCGCGAAAAAAGGATAGATAAAAAAGATGCCATACGGCTTGCATCGTTTACAAACAATGCGGGTCCCGGTTTCGTTATATCGGTTATAGGCAGCGCTTTTCTGAAATCTTCTTTTTATGGGATTATTATATATATAAGTCATATATCCGCATCGCTTATAACAGGGCTTATCTTAAGAGGAAAAAGGAAATCTTATTCACTACCCGCCAAAGAAGAAAAGAAAGTTCCTCTTTCTGAGTCAATCCCCATGGCAATATATGACAGTGCGGTTTCTTCGGTAAACATTACTGCTGTTATTATGTTTTTTGCCTGCTTTTCGAGTGTTTTATTCCGAATATTTCCTCCATCTGCCGTTTCGGGCATAAAGGGCGGAATTCTTTCGGGAATTTTTGAAATAACCTCTGGTATAAGAATAATTTCGGGATCTGATATTCCAATTCCCTTAAAACTTTCTGTTATAACATTCCTTACGGGATTTTCGGGATTATCTGTAATATTCCAGACAAAGTCATTCGCAAAAGGACTTAATATAAAAACAACACCCTGCATATTATGCAAGGTGCTGTCCTCTTTATTATCTGTTTTTATTTTATTATTTCTTTACAATTGCCATTCTGTTTTTTGCAAGTGAATCATACACTGCTCTTAAGCCGTCATACTGACCGTTTAAGTCGTTGATTGCTTTTGCAACAGTAGAAACTGCAGTTTCGGAAGTTGCTTCTGCACGCTGAAGAATTGTTGCAATATAATTGAGCACTTCTTCCTGATAAGTATCTATTTCTCTTTCTCTTTCAGCAACATGGGCAGCTGCCTGCTCCTGTGCATTTGCAATAATTCCGTTTGCATCGTTCTGCGCTTCGCTTAAAAGCTCTGCTGCTTTCTGCTTTGCAAGACGAACGATTTCGGATTCGTTAACAAGCTTTGCAACCTTGTTTTTAGCTTCTTCTTTGATTATCTGAGCCTCTTTTTCAGCATCCTGAAGAATACGGTCTCTTTCTTTTTTAACATATTCAGCCTGTTTCAAATCTTCGGGGTATGCAAGTCTTATCTGCTGAACAACATTAAATACTTCTTCCTTATCTATAACGCATTTATTGGAAAGGGGAAGTTTTGACGCCTCTTCAATTACTTCTTCAAGCTCATCAATAAGTTCTTTGAATTTCATATTTTTCACTCTCCGTTATTTCTGAATTTATTTTTTATATCATTAATTATAATTTCCGGTACCAGTCCCTCAATATCTGCGCCCAGAGACGCCATTTCCTTAACTATGCTTGAACTTAAAAAGGAATATTCGGCATCGGTCATCATAAAAAGTGTTTCGATTGAGGGGTCTATTTTTTTATTTGCAAGTGCCATCTGGAATTCGTATTCAAAATCCGACACCGCACGCAAGCCCTTGATTATAACATTTGAGCCGCATTTTTTAACATAATCTACAAGCATTCCCTCGCTGAAATCGACTTCAACATTTTTAAGATGTGAAGTTGCTCTTCTTACAAATTCTGCTCTTTCTTCAAAAGTAAATGCAGGCTTTTTACTGCTGTTTTTTGATACAACAACTATTATTTTGTCGTAAACCGCAGAAGCTCTTGTTATAATATCAAGATGCCCGTTGGTTACGGGATCGAAGCTTCCCGGATAAACCGCTGTTCTCATATCAGTCACAACCTTTTTTCTTTTGGTAAACGGTTATTTTAATCCGCCCGTATTTTCTTACGGTTTTTATATCAAAGCTTTCGTATTCGCCCGGCTCTTCATCGCCGTCTGTTTCTGCAACAATTATGGCATCATCCGAAAGAAGTTTTTTCGATTCAAGCTTTTTTATTGCTTTTTCAACATAGCCTTTATGATAAGGCGGATCGAGAAAAACAAGACTGAATTTATCAGAAAGACGAGATATTACACTTTCAAAATCGTCTGCCAGCACGGTGCATTTATCTTCCATCCGTGTTTTTTTAATATTGGCTTTGACCGCACTTAAAGCTTCTTTTTTATTATCCGAAAAAACGCAGTAGTCTGCGCCTCTTGAAAGCGCTTCAATTCCCATTGCACCGCTTCCCGCGAACAAGTCGAGAACTCTTCTTTTTGAAACTTCAAACTGAATCAAATTGAAAATATTTTCTTTTACTCTGTCTGTTGTAGGTCTTAAGCCGTCTGTTTCGGGGCAGAATAATACTGTTCCCCTGGCTGTTCCGGATATTACTCTCATCTGAAAAACAGTCCTTGCTTATTGTATTTATAATATATTAACACAAAAATATCCGTATGTAAATAAAAAGTTTTCTTTTTTGTTAAAAATGTCGGGAATTGTTGACATACTTAATGTCAGAGGATATAATTTATAATATGAAAAAATTAATTGATAAACTATACGAAAACCAAAATCTTAATGATGATGAGCTTACTGCTCTTATAAGCCAAAAAGCCGAAGAAGAGTATCTTTTTTCGCTTGCAAGAAAAAGAGCAAAAGAGAATTACGGCAATAAAATTTTCATACGCGGACTTATCGAAATTTCCAACATCTGCAAAAACAACTGTTATTATTGCGGAATAAGGAAAGACAATGATACTGTTTGCCGTTACCGCCTTACAGATGAAGATATTTTAGCCTGTTGTGAAAAGGGCTATCTGCTTGGTTTCCGCACCTTTGTTCTGCAGGGCGGAGAGGACGGTTTTTATACCGATGAATATCTTTGTAAGCTTATTTCTGAAATAAAAGCAAGATTTTTTGACTGTGCGGTCACCCTCTCTTTAGGCGAACGCACGAAAGAAAGCTATAAAGCACTTAAAAAGGCGGGTGCAGACAGGTATCTTTTAAGACACGAAACTGCTACCCCCTCTCATTATGAAAAGCTTCATCCCAAAGATATGAGCTTTGATAACAGAATTAATTCTCTTTACAACCTCAAAGAAACAGGCTTCCAGACGGGATGCGGTTTTATGGTAGGCTCTCCGTTCCAGACTACCGAAGATATTGTAAGAGATTTAAGATTTATAAAAAATTTCGAGCCTCATATGGTTGGAATAGGACCATTTATCCCACATAAAGACACACCCTTTAAAAACTACGAAAGCGGAAGTACAGAGCTTACGGTTTATCTTCTTTCGATAATCCGTCTTATGCTCCCGAAAGCTCTTCTCCCGGCTACTACCGCACTTGCTTCTCTTGCCGGCGATGGAAGAAAAAAGGGGATTCTTGCAGGTGCAAATGTTATTATGCCCAATCTTTCGCCCGAAACCGAAAGAGGTAAATATTCACTCTATAACAACAAGGCTCACACAGGTCTTGAAGATGCAAAAGAGCTTGAGGCTTTAAAAAAATCAATTAATGAAATCGGATACGAAATTTCTCTCTCAAGAGGAGATTCACTCATAAAAGCAAAGGAAGTAAATGAAAATGTATAACCCCAAATCGTTAAAAGCAGAAGAATTTATAAGCCATGAAGAAATTACAGACACTTTAAAATATGCAGAGGAAAACAAAGAAAATTTCCCTCTGATAGACAGTATTATAAAAAAAGCCGAAGAAAGAAACGGACTTTCTCACAGAGAGGCTTCGGTGCTTCTCGCTTGCGAGGATAAAGAAAGAATTAAAAAAATCTACAGTCTTGCAGAGCAGATTAAAAAGGATTTTTACGGAAACCGTATTGTTATGTTTGCTCCCCTCTATCTTTCAAACTACTGCGTTAATGGTTGTGTTTACTGTCCTTATCATTTTAAAAACAAACACATTGCACGAAAAAAACTTACTCAGGAAGAAGTTAAAAAAGAGGTTATCGCACTTCAGGATATGGGTCATAAAAGACTTGCCATCGAAGCGGGAGAGGACCCTGTCAACAACCCCATTGAGTATATTCTTGAATGTATAAATACGATTTACTCGATAAAGCATAAAAACGGTGCGATAAGAAGAGTTAATGTAAATATTGCCGCAACAACTGTTGAAAACTACAAAAAACTTAAAGACGCAGGGATAGGAACATATATTCTTTTCCAGGAAACCTATCACAAGGAAAGCTACGAGACTCTTCATCCTACAGGTCCCAAGCACGATTATGCTTATCATACCGAGGCTATGGACAGAGCTATGGAGGGCGGAATTGACGATGTGGGACTGGGTGTTTTATTCGGTCTTGAATTATACAAGTATGAATTTGCAGGACTTTTAATGCACGCCGAACATCTTGAGGCTGTCCACGGAGTAGGTCCTCATACAATAAGTGTTCCAAGGCTTAAACGCGCAGACGATATTGATCCCGACAGTTTCGACAACGGCATTGATGACGATACCTTTGCAAAAATTTGCGCTCTTATAAGAATTTCTGTTCCCTATACAGGAATGATTATCTCTACAAGAGAAAGCAAAGAGGTAAGAGAAAAGGTTATTAATCTTGGTGTTTCGCAAATAAGCGGTGCTTCAAAAACAAGTGTAGGCGGTTACTGCGAGCCTGAAGCCGAAGATGAAAATTCAGAACAGTTTGATGTAAGCGACAAGAGAACACTTGACGAGGTTGTGCGCTGGCTTATGGAGCTTTCGTATATTCCCTCTTTCTGTACGGCTTGCTACCGCGAGGGAAGAACGGGAGACAGATTTATGACGCTTCTTAAAAACAAACAGATTTTAAATTGCTGTCATCCCAATGCCCTCATAACACTTCAGGAGTTTTTATGTGACTACGCATCAGATGAAACTAAAAAAATCGGTGAAAAGCTTATTTCGGAGCAAATAGAAAAAATACCGAGCGAAAAGGTAAAAGAAATTGCAAAAAATAATCTCGAAGCCATTAAAAACGGAGAGAGAGATTTTAGATTTTAATTAGGAATTAGGAGTTAGGAATTAGGAATGACGGATAGCTCATGCCATTCGGCAAGGCTATGTTCAATTAGGAATTAGGAGTTAGGAATTAGGAATGAAGGTGTCGGCAAAGCCGACGGAATTGAATTTGTGCGAAGCACACCTTAATTCTGCATTTAATTAGGAATTAGGAATGATAAATATGTCACTTAATGAAACGCCGAGAGGCGAAAGGATTCACATTGGGATTTTCGGAAAAACAAACAGCGGAAAATCCAGTCTTATAAATGCAATAACAGGGCAGAAGCTTGCAATTGTATCGGATATTTCGGGAACTACAACCGACCCGGTATACAAGGCTATGGAGCTTCTTCCTTTAGGACCGGTTATCCTTATCGACACACCGGGAATAAGCGACGGTTCAGCTCTTTCAGATTTAAGAGAAGAAAAAACACTGCAGGTTTTAAATAAAACAGATATTGCCCTGTTTGTTAAAGATATAAGAGAAGATTTAACAAAAGAGGAAGAGTATTTGATTTCTTCGATAAAGGAAAGAAAAATTCCTTTTATTATTGTAAGAACTAAAAAAGACCTTGCAGACCACGAGTTTCAAAAAGAATACGAAAACGAAATTCAGGTAAGCTCTCATACAGGTGAAAACATAACTGAATTAAAGGAAAAAATAGCTGCACAAAAGCCGCAGGAAACAGATAAACGGCTTGTAGGGGATATTATTTCAAAAAATGATACGATTCTTCTTGTTATCCCCATTGATTCCGCCGCTCCTAAGGGCAGACTTATTCTTCCTCAGCAACAGACAATAAGAGATATTCTGGACTCTGGCGCAACCGTTATAATGACAAGGGATACCGAATACAAGGAAACTTTAAATAAGCTTCCCTCTCCCCCAAATCTTGTTATAACCGACAGTCAGGCTTTTAAAAAGATTTCTGCCGAAACTCCGCGTGAAATCCCCTTAACTTCCTTTTCAATTCTTTTTTCAAGATACAAGGGAAATCTTGAGATTATGTCCCGCGGCGCTTTATTTGCCGATAGCTTAAAAGACGGCGATAAAATTTTAATCTGCGAGGGTTGTACTCATCACAGACAATGCGAAGATATCGGAACGGTGAAAATTCCAAACTGGCTTTCTTCATATACAAAAAAAGAGCTTTCCTTTGAATTTGTATCGGGCGGAGATTTCCCCGAAGATATTTCAAAGTTTGCTCTTATAATCCATTGCGGCGCCTGCACTTTAAACGAAGCAGAGGTTAAAAGAAGAATATCCATCGCCTCTTCAAAAAATATTCCAATTACCAATTATGGTATGATGATTGCTCATATTAATGGTATACTTAAAAGAAGCATAGAAATATTCAAAGAAGAAATGTAAAAATAACCCCCCTGAGGCGTCCGGAGTTGAATCCCGCTCTGTCTTATGCAAAAAAACCTCACGGATATAATAGATGCAGGTGATTTTTTATCTGTTTTGCCAGACACCGTCTGGCTTTTTACATCAATTTAACAAATTACTATTTAAGAACATCTTTCCAATTCTCCGGGAATCCCATAAGTTCCATTTTGACATTTGGATATTTGTCGAACAAAGCTTCAATTAAATCAACGAAATCGTTCCAGTGTCCATCTTTTGATAAAATGTTGCTCAAACATACCAAAGTGGCAAATATTCTCACACTACTTATTACCTGCTTCGTATACTGCTTATACAGTGCAGGAGTTTTCGAAAGGTTCACATTATATATTCTTCCATAATGTGCACATATATTTCTGACAAAAGCTATATGCTCAA
>JAZOOC010000249.1:0-8292 GCA_045654825.1 Clostridia bacterium
TTATGATTCTTATCTTAAAGGAAATCCCGGAAGAGTTGTAAGTGCAAAAAGCGGCGACGGAACAGAAATGCCCTACAAATATGAAAGATTTTATAATTCCGAGGATGGCTCTAATGTTGTTCTTACTATAGACCAGACTATTCAGCATTTTCTTGAAAAGCACCTTGAAACTGCCGTAATAGACAGTAAGCTGCAAAATGGGGCGGCAGGACTTATAATGAATGTTAAAACCGGTGAAATTCTTGCTATGGCAACTAAACCGGATTTCGATTTGAATGAACCTTTTGCTTTGTCAGACGCTGAAAAGGAAATTGTAAAAGCAGAACCCGACGAAAAAAAGAGAAGTGAAAAAGAATCTGAAATTCTTCTGAAAAAATGGAGAAACAAAGCAGTTGTAGACAGTTATGAGCCGGGTTCGACATTTAAGATAGTTGTAGGCGCAATGGGTCTTGAAACAGGAAAGCTTAATGTAAACGACCATTTTTACTGTAACGGTTTTAAGGAAGTGGGAGGATACAGAATCCATTGCTGGAAAACACAGGGACACGGTGCCGAAAATTTTGTTGACGGTATTAAAAATTCCTGTAACCCTGTATTCATGGAAATCGGCGAAAGAATAGGGAATGCAGATTTTTATAAATATTATAAAGCTTTCGGTTTTACTGAAACTACCGGCATAGAACTCAACGGAGAAACATCGGGACTTTTCTTTGACCTTAAAATGTTCAATCAGACCGAGCTTGCAACATCATCATTCGGTCAGGGCTTCCAGGTTACTCCTTTGCAGATGCTTACAGCGGTATCTTGTGTTGCAAACGGCGGATATCTTATGAGACCTTATCTTGTTAAACAGCTTACCGATCATAACGGTAATATTATAAAGGAAACAAAACCTCAGATAGTAAGACAGGTAATAAGCGGAGATACCGCAAAAACACTTTGTCAGCTTCTTGAAAATGTTGTAACAGACGGAACCGGAAGAAATGCGTTTATTGAAGGCTTTCATATTGCAGGAAAAACTGCAACAAGTGAAAAGCAACCGCGAAATAGCGGAAAATATATAGCTTCGTTTGTTGGTTTTGCACCCGCAAACGACCCGCAGGTAGCCTGCCTTATAATGCTTGACGAACCTCTTGAAGAACATATGGGCGGTCTTATAGCTGCTCCTGTTGTAAAACAGGTAATGGAAGACACACTGCGTTATTTAGGCTTTGAGCCGGATCTTTCGGAAACTGAAAAGCAATCCGAAACTATCGTTCCATCTGTAACAGGTCTAAATCTTGAAGATGCAAGAAGTGCTTTAAGCTATGCAGGACTTGAATGCAGAGTAGAGGGTAACGGTCATGTTGTATTAAAACAAATTCCCGAAGGAATGACGAGTGTGGCGGATAACGCAACGGTAATATTATATACCGAACAAACTGAATAAAGGAGAGAGAAAATGCACTTAAGCGATATTACAGACGGTATTAACTACAAAAATATATTTAACAACAGGGAAGCAGAAGTTACAGAGCTTTGCTGTAATTCAGCCTGCGTTTCCGAAGGCTCGCTTTTTGTGTGCATATCCGGGACTAAGGTTGACGGACATAATTTTGCCAAAGATGCGGAACAGAAAAAAGCGGCGGCTATAATTGCTGAAAAAGAAATTGATGTTAAGGATGTTCCGGTAATATATGTTGAAGATACAAGAAAAGCTCTTGCAGAGGCTGCACAGGCATTTTATAAGCATCCCGCAAAGAAACTTAAAATAATAGGAATAACAGGAACAAACGGTAAAACAAGTGTTTCCTATATGATAAAAAACATACTTGAACAATGTGGATATAAAGTAGGTCTTATCGGCACGGTTGCCAATATGATAGGCGATGTTAAATTCGATACTTCACTTACAACTCCCGATGCTCCCGAGCTTCACAGTTTGTTTGCTAAAATGGTGGATGAGGGTGTTAATTATGCGGTTATGGAGGTTTCTTCTCATTCCCTCGCACAACACAGAGTGCATGGAATAGAATTTGCCGCATCTGTTATAACAAATATAACTCAAGACCATCTTGACTATCATAAAACTATTGAAGAATATGCAAAAGCTAAAGCGATTCTTTTTGAAAATTCCAAAATATGCATATTAAATAAGGATGACTCTCATTTTAAACTGATGAAAGAAAAGTCAAAGGGTCAGGTGATTACTTATTCGAAAAAAGATGCTGATGCGGATATAGTTGCATCGGATATTCTGACAAATGCTAACGGAGTTTCTTTTGATGTTAAAAAAGGAAATGAATTCTTTAATCTATATACAGAAATCCCCGGGTGCTTTACTGTGGATAATGCTCTTGCGGCGGCAAGTGTTGCATCTGCACTTCAAATACCATCAGGATTTATAAGAATGGCATTTAAAAAGCTTAAAGGGGTAAAGGGCAGAATTGAAAGAGTTGAAACGGGAAGAGATTTTCATATTTTTATAGATTATGCCCACACTCCCGACGGACTTGAAAAGATTATAAATACAATCAATGAATTTAAAGAGGGAAGGCTTATAACAGTATTCGGTTGCGGCGGCGACAGAGACAATAAAAAGCGTCCCATAATGGGAAAGATTGCATCAGAGCTTTCGGATGTTGCGATAGTAACATCGGATAATCCCAGAACCGAAGATCCAATGAAGATAATTGAAGATATTTTAAAGGGAATAGATAAGGAAAATTATATTGTTGTTCCCGGAAGAAAAGATGCTATTGCCGAAGCGATAAAAATTGCCCGTAAAGACGATGTTATTCTTCTTGCGGGAAAAGGACACGAAACATATCAGATACTTAATGAAGGTAAAATTCACTTTGATGAAAGAGAGATAGTAAAGGAATTGTTATGATGTTAAATGTCAGCGAAATTGCAGAAGCAGTAAACGGGAAAATTTCAAATAACTATGAAGATATATGCATAGATAAGGTTGTTACAGACAGCAGAATTGCTGATAAAGACAGCCTTTTTGTGCCTATTTGCGGAGAAAGATTAAACGGACATGATTACATAAAAAATGCAGTTGAAAACGGCTGCAGATGCGTTTTGAGCGCTGAAAAAACCGATGCCGATGCTTGCGTTATAGAAGTAGAAGATACCAGGAAGGCATTGGGTGAATTAGCGGCGTATAAAATAAGAAAGGTTAAGCCGATTACTGTTGCGATAACAGGAAGTGTGGGAAAAACCACAACGAGAGATATGATTTGTGCAGTTGTGAAAAAAGCGGGCAAAACTTTAAAAACTCAAGGTAATTTTAATAACGATATAGGATTGCCCCTGACTGCGCTTAAGCTTACAGATGAAAAATACGCAGTTCTCGAAATGGGAATGAGCGATTTGGGTGAAATAGATTATCTTGCGAATATAGTTAAACCCGATATAGGCGTTATAACAAATATAGGCTATTCTCATCTTGGAAAGCTGGGCAGCAGAGAAAATATCTTAAAAGCAAAATCCGAGCTTGCAGACCATATAAACGGCGGTTTTCTTCTTCTTAACGGCGATGATGAGTATTTGCCATTGTTAAAAGAAAGAAAGGATATAAGAAAGATTTATTTCGGTTGTGAAAATAAGGACTGTGATATAACTTTTCGGGTTATAAACGAAAACGAAGGAGAGTTTGAACTTGGAGGATATACCTTCTTTTCGGGACTCCCCGGCAGACATAATATATATAATGCGGCGGCTGCTGTTATAATCGGACAATATCTTAAACTCACCAATAAAGAAATTCAATCGGGGCTTTCTTCAGTTGAATTTACTAAAATGCGTTTAAGCTTTGAGAAAAAAGACGGATATACCGTTATATGCGATTGCTATAATGCGGCGCCCGACTCAATGAAAGCATCTTTAAAAGTGTTAAAAGAAGCAGATGGAAAAAGAAAAATAGCGGTACTTGCCTCGGTGAACGAGCTTGGAGATGCAAGAGATTCCTTGCTTTATGAAGTGGGGAAATTCCTTGCAGAATTGAAAATAGATAAACTTGTTACAATAAGCGAAGATGCTTTATACATAAACAAAGGTGCGCGTGAAAACGGACTTTCGGACGAAATTAATTTTAAGAACAACGACGAAGCTAAAATATATTTAAAAGAAATCGCACAAAAAGAGGATGTCTTTCTTGTAAAAGGCTCCAGAAGTTTCAAGCTGGAAGAGGTTTGCGATTATCTGCTTGGAAAGGAAGAAAAAAATGCTTAAGATAATATTATCAATTATTGTTTCTTTTGCGGCAGTTGCCGTTATAATGCCATTTCTTATTCCTTTTTTAAGGAAGCTTAAATTCGGTCAGCAAATACTTGAAATTGGTCCTAATTGGCATAAAAGCAAGCAGGGGACACCCACTATGGGCGGTATAGGGTTTATTATCGCAATAGTAATTGCCTCTTTGTTAATAAACAGAGATGTTCGTTCCTTTTTGGTTCTCGGTTTTGCATTTCTTTGCGGAATTGTAGGGTTTACCGATGATTTTATAAAAGTATATTTAAAAAGAAATATGGGCTTTAATGCAAAACAGAAAACATTATGTCTTGTTTTGGCAATGGTGGTTTTTATTCTGGTTTCAAAAGCGCTCGGCTTTGTTACGGGAGAGGTTTATATTCCTTTCTTTAAAGTTAATGTTAATTTATCTCTGTGGTATTATCCCCTTATCGTTTTTGTTCTTTTCGGTGGTATAAACAGTATTAATCTAACCGACGGAGTAGACGGACTTGCGGGAAGTGTAACGGCTGTTGTGGCATTGTTTTTCACCATAACATCTTTCGTTTTAGGTTACCGCGGACTTTCTTTTTTAAGTGGATCTTTGCTTGGTGCTCTTTTGGGATTTTTAATTTTCAATCTTAATCCTGCTAAAGTGTTTATGGGAGATACAGGCTCACTCTTTCTTGGCGGAATGATAACAGGACTTGCGGTTATAACAAACAATCCGTTCATTCTTCTTGTAGTTGGCTTTGTATATGTTTTTGAATCTCTTTCGGTTATACTTCAGGTAGCGTCGTTTAAGCTTACAGGAAAGAGAATATTTAAAATGTCTCCAATTCATCATCACTTTGAAATGTGCGGATGGAAGGAAAATAAAATTGTAATTGTATTTTCCGGCTTAACAGCTGTGCTTTGTATATTAGGATATTTAGGAGTTTGATATGAAAGGGAAAAGAGGTTCCTTCGATATAATACTTTTCTGGGATGTTATAATAATGACTGTTTTCGGTCTTATTATGATTTTTTCCGCAAGCTCACCCTCTGCATTCAATCTGCATGGTAACAGTTATTTCTTTGTTGGTAAACAGATGATTTGGGCAGTTCTTGGAATAGCAGTTATGCTTTTTTGCGGAAATCTCGATTACAGAATATATAAAAAATGGGCAACACCGATATTTTTTATAAATATAGTTGCTCTTCTTATCGTTGTGGTTGCAGGACAGGAAATAAACGGTGCAAAAAGATGGATAAATTTGGGGTTTTCGACCATTCAGCCATCTGAGTTTACAAAAATAGCTGTAGTAATTTGTCTTGCAACATATTTCGACAGTATGAAAAATACAGCTCAGACTTTTAAAAATGTATATATTCCGCTTGCGGTTATGGCAGGTCTGCCTTGCGGACTTATTATGCTTCAGCCTCATTTTTCGGCGGTTATAATAATCGGTATGACCACTTTTGTTATGATGGTTATATTCGGAATAAAATTCAAATTCTATTTCCCTGCAATTGCATTGGGGATTCCTGCGGCAATCGGTCTTGTTATAGCAGAACCTTACAGACTGAAAAGAATTACCGCGTTTTTAGACCCGTTTGCAGATATACAGGGCGACGGCTGGCAGATTGTTCAGTCTCTTTATGCAATAGGGTCGGGAGGAATATTCGGTCTTGGACTCACAAGAAGCAGGCAGAAGTATATGTATATCCCCGAGCCGCAAAACGACTTTATATTTTCAATAATCTGCGAAGAACTTGGATTGTTCGGAGCAATTTTCGTTATGTTTCTTTTTGCTGTATTTATGTGGAGATGCGTTGTTATAGCAATAAATGCAAAAGATGCTTTCGGCACTATGCTTGCGTTCGGACTCGGTGCACTAACATTGGTGCAGGTAGTTTTGAATATAGGTGTTGCAACATCTTCCATACCGCCTACCGGAGTGCCGTTGCCATTCTTTTCGGCAGGTGGCTCTTCTTTCGTGTTCCAGATGATATCGGTTGGAATATTGCTTAATATATCGCGTTTTGGATCAGTAAAATATAATGTTTAAGGTTGATGATATATAATGAAAATTTTATTTGCAGGCGGTGGCACGGGAGGTCATATTAATCCTGCAGTAGCTATCGCAAACAGAGCTTTGGAAAGATATGAAAATGCAGAAATTCTTTTTGCAGGCACAAAAAAAGGCCTTGAAAAAGACCTCGTTCCAAATGCGGGATATAATATTGAATTTATAGAAGCAGAGGGGTTTAAAAGAAGCCTTTCTTTAGAGAATGTAAAGGTTGTTTTAAAAACCTTTAAAGGTTATCTTACCGCGCGTAAAATAATAAAGAAATTCAAACCTGATGTAGTTATAGGAACGGGAGGATATGTAAGCGGTCCTGTTGTGCTTGCCGCACACTTTCTTAAAATTCCCACGCTTATTCACGAGCAGAATGCTCTTGCGGGAATAACAAGCAAAATGCTTTCTCGTTATGTTGATAGAATATGTCTTGCATTCAATGACAAAAATATTCTCGGTAAACCCGAAAAAAGTGTTGTAACAGGAAATCCTGTAAGAACAGCTTTTAAAAATGCAAGAGGAGATATATCAAGAAAAAACTTGGGTATATCTGATGAAGATGTTTTAATACTTTGTATAAGCGGAAGCCTGGGTGCAAAAAAAATTAACGAAAGTATACTCGAATATGTAAAATCCGACCCCGAAATGCAGGGCAGAAAAATCATTCTTGTATCGGGAGAGCGATACTATAATGAAATATCCTCCGAGCTTAAAAAAATTGACTGTAAGAATATTTATCTTAAAAAATTTGTTTATGATATGGAAAATTATCTTGCAGCGGCAGATTTGGTAGTAAGCCGTTCCGGAGCATTGTCTTTGAGCGAAATTGCATATATGGGCAAACCATCTGTGCTTATTCCTTCACCCAATGTAGCGGAAAATCATCAGGAATTCAATGCAGATATGTTTGTAAAAGCGGGCTGTGCCGTTAAAATTTCAGAGTCTGAATTAACACCGCATGTTTTTAAAGAAACAATAAATGCTCTTGTTAAAGATAAAAACAGACTTAAAAGAATGTCGGAAGCCGCATACAAAGAGGGAATAAGAAACGGCGACGATGCAGTTTTAGATGAAGTTGAAAAAATAATCAGGTAATCGAATGCACCTTTTTATCCCGAATGCATAGGATATATTGCATCCCATTTACATTCGGAGGTGTATATTAATGGGCAAATTCGTCGTAAACGGCGGAAGAAAATTAAAAGGACGACTAAAAGTTCCGGGGGCAAAAAATACAATACTTCCCATACTTGCTGCAACTCTTATAAGCGGAAAGAAAACCTGTCTTACTGATTGTCCGGTTATAAGCGATGTGGAAAATACGCTTGAGATTTTAAAGGACCTCGGTTGCGAAGTATCAAATCATGGTTCTTCGTTGGAAATAGATTCCTCGAAAATGAACAAAACTGTTATAAGAGAAGAGCTTATGGAAAAAATGCGTTCTTCTATCATTTTAACGGGGGCTATAATAGCGAGGAAAAAAGAGGCTTATACAAGTTTTCCCGGCGGATGCGAGCTTGGGTTAAGACCAATTGATTTACATATTAAAGCATTCAGGGAACTTGGGATAGATGTTTTTGAAAAACACGGTTTTTTAAGCTTTGATGGAAAAAATGTAAAAAATGCAGATATACATCTTTCTTTCCCTTCGGTTGGAGCTACCGAAAATATTATGCTCGTAGCAATGACAATTCCGGGTACCACCCGTATTATAAATGCCGCAAAAGAGCCTGAAATAGAGGATTTGCAGAATTTCTTAAATAAAATGGGCGGTATGGTAAGCGGTGCAGGAACAGGGATAATCGAAATAACCGGAGTAAATGAGTTTAAAGATGTTACTCATAAAATAATACCAGACCGTATAGTTGCTGCAACCTATATAGCGGCGGCGGCAGTAACCGGCGGAGAAATAGAACTTGAAAACGCAGAGCTTTCTCATCTTGATGCAGTAATATCTGTTTTCAGAGAAGCAGGTGTTACAATAGAGAATAAAGATAACGGCATCGTTTATGTT
>JAZOOC010000250.1:0-4121 GCA_045654825.1 Clostridia bacterium
TACACTACAGGTGTAATAGGAGACGATGGCTATCAGTATCAGAAACCGATTACAGCTGAAAGCGAAAATGTTACTATAACAAGCTGTTATTATCTTGGCAGCATGGATGATAAAGTTGATAATACAACTCCTCTTGCTAAGAGCGAATTAGCATCAGCTGCAGCAAGCCTCGGCAGTGCATTTGCTGCATCAGCAAATGAATATGCATTCCCGCAGATTACAGGAAATATAAACACAAATGCAATAACTTATTATTTGGTTACAATAAATAAAGAAGGTCAAGGCGGAAATACAGCAGCTACTGCTATTTATGTTCCGGCTAACGGAAAAGTTAAAATAAAATACACATTAACTGAAGGCTATGAGGTTTCCGACCTTAGATTAAATGATATAAGTATTGCAACACCTGATAATTCAGGTACTTATGAAACAGCAGAGATTCTAAACGATTGTGTATATACATTTGTATTTTCTAAGATTCCGGTTCCGGAAGTAGTTTCATTATTGGTATACGACCACTTTATAATCAAAAATGAATTTGTAGACATTTTAGATGGATATTCCGATATATCTGAAAACTATGCAGCGGTTATCTTTGTTAAGATTGCAAATGGTAACGGCAATGAATATGGTATAGCAATTTCTTCTGATTATACCGAAGAAACTGCTGCTGAAGCAAGCTGGACTTTAACAGACAGCGTTTCAGGAGCTGAAGAAAAATGCTTTGGTGCATACATACATTCAGAAAACAAAGGCGAAACCTACTATGCAAGAGTATATCAGAAGGATTCTGAGAACAATGTAACTTATTTCGATAATGTTGTAAGCTTTACATTAAGAACACCGCTTGATTAAAAAGAATAGAAGAAAAGAAGAAATATATTATGTCATACGGAGCAGACTGCTCCGTATGACCGATATAAAAAAACAAAGGTGTAAAAAATGAAAAAAATTTTATGCGTAATATTATCGGCAGCTTTAATTTTGTCTTGTTATGCATCAGTTTTAGGCTACGAAGTGCAGACTGCAGGAGACGAATTATTTGAAAATCTATCGGAGAAAATTTTCTCGGTAACTGTAAACGGATATGATATAGACGGCAATTCTACTATCGGTAATAAAGGAAATCGCGTACGTCTGTACGACGGAGATAGAGAAACCGTAATGAATGTTTTTCGTAATGTAACAAGAAGCGGAGATATAACCTTCAAATTTACTGAAAACATAAATTTAAACAAGATTGTTTTATATGATATTGGAAGAGGAACTAAAAAGTTTAAAATATTCGCATCCTTAAATGGCGACGAATGGGAGGAAATCTATTCCTACGATAAAACAGCAGAATCAGTAAAATATTGTTATTTCAACAATACTTACGCATCCTATATCAAATTCGATATATCCGAGGTAATAACCTCGGGAGAAACCTCTTACTACAATATAAACTTCTCTGAAATAGAGTTTTATAATGTTGAAAGAGATATCTGGAGACTTGAAAATGCTGTTTCTATGTCAAATGAATTTCTTTTGGAAGCTGAAAGCTCAGATAAGCCCTATTATCCTGAAAAGTTAGCCGTATTAAATGAAGCGGTTATGGAGGGCGAAGCTGCACTTTTAGATTTAAATATCTCTCAGCTTGAGCTTGAAGCTATATACAATGATATAATTGAAAAGTATAATGATGCTTCAAGGTTTTTGAATTATAGCGAAGAAGAATATAATAAGCTTCTTTCAAACCAGAAAGGTAAGCTTACTGCAGCAGAAGAAAGCTGGACAAATGCTCAAAAGGGTTATTTTAATGCTACTGTAAATACAGCTCAGAATTTACTCAATGCTATGGTTAAGGACAACTCATCAACATTATGGGAAGAAACCGGCAGTGTTGATAGTATGATAGCATCGGGAACCAACAAAGCTTTTATAAAGGTGTATAATAATATAAAAACTATGGCGCGTGCATATACCCATAAATACAGCTCTTTAAAGGGTAATGCCGAGCTTAAGTCAGGTATTGAATATGCTATTGGTATATTAAATGAATATTATTATGGAAAAGTTGACTGGTTTGGCAGCAATCTCTGGAATTTCCTTATTGGCTTGCAGAGTGCAAGCGGAGAAATTGTTGCACTCTTATATGATGAAATAGATGGCGAGCTTCTAAGAGAGTTTGCACTTAATGCATATTCAGAGCTTAGACCTGATTATATGGAGTTTACCGGCACTAATTGTTATGATATAGCATTCGGTGCAGCATTGTACGGTGCATATTTAAATTACGATTATCTTATAGAAAATCTTATAAACAAGCTTCTTTCGGACTGTGTTTATAATAATACTAAGGGCAGTGGAAGTGGCTATTATACAGATGGTTCATATCTTTTCCATGGAAATGTTCCTTATACCGGCGGATACGGATATATAGGATATGTATATTTCAATGATATATTTACATTAGTCAATAATTCAAAATGGAATATCGACGATGCATCAGATATAAAGGAATTTATGAAGCGTATTGTATATGAAACATATCTTCCTAAGCTTATATCAGGATATTCTCCTATGGTATTTAACGGAAGAGCAATTACCTCGTTAAATAACGAAAAGAATGTAGGTTTAAATATCCTGGCTGCTATTACCGATACAGCGTATCTCTTAGGCGGAGATGACCAAGAGAAAATTCTTTCACTTGTTAAAGGTCATATTACTGCATCAGGTTCGGATTCCTGGAAAAGTGCTGGATATTCAAGTCTGTGGAAAGTTATGACTGATTCTTCGGTGGTTGCCGCAGAGTCGGAAAATTATAACAGAGTTTATAGTTTTGAAGACAGAATTATTCATAAACAGAGTAATTATGCTATGACTTTGTCTATGTATTCAAAATGGATATCGAGATTTGAAAGCTTAAACGGTCAGAACTCAAAGGGCTGGCTTTCAAATGCGGGTGCAACCTATTTTTACGACAGCGATATATCTCATTATACAGATAAATATCTCCATTTATATGATTATACAAGAGTGCCTGGCGTAACAGCAGAAAAAATAGAATATCCATCAGTTGATTCGCTTACTGCTGAAATTTCAACAGCGGAAAACAGCTTCGCCGGCGGAGTAACAATCGGTGGCTTATATGGTGCAGCCGGTTTTCAGCCGGATAACTACAATTCTGATTTAACAGCCAATAAATCTTATTATATGTTCGATGATGAGGTTGTTATGATAGGCTCCGAAATAAATAGTTCAGGAGCAGTTGAAACAACAGTAGATCAGAGAATTGTGGAAGACCATACTGCATATGATTTCAAAATCGGCAATTCATATCTTAATGCTATATCAGCAGATGATGTAAGCTATGAAAATGTTTCTTCTGCGTATATCAAAGGAAGAACTGCTGATTCAAGCTTTGGATATTATTTCCCGGTAAGCACAACTCTTAAAGCGAATAAGAATCTTGTTTCCAAGTCTTCAAAGGATACTGATTGGTACACCTATACTGATAATGATATCCAGACAGGAACAATTTCTACTCTTGTTATAGACCATGGAAATTCGCCCGAGAATGCAGGATATAGCTATGCGGTATTACCCGGCTATTCCGAAGCGGAAATTTCAGCCTATGAAGAGAATCCGGATATCAGTATATTATCAGATACCGGAAGCTGGCACGGAGTTTATGAAAAGAATTTAAATATATGGAGTATCGTTAATTTCGAAAACTCCATTGCAGATTCGGGAATATTGTCAACAGATAAGAAATCAGCAGTCATGATGCAAAAAACTGAGGATAAAATTAATCTTGCAATATCCGATCCAACCTGTGAAGGTACAGAGAAAGTGACTGTGACCGTTAATGAAAATGCTTCGTCTGTAATAAGTTGCGACGAAAATTTAAAGGTTGTTTCACTATCTCCCATAATTATTGAAGCAAATGTTTCAAATACACAGGGTAAAACATTGGAAATATCGCTTAATATTACAGAATCGATAACAAGCGATCCTCAGGTCATATCATATGTCTATTATGATTATGGTATTTCAGAAAGTGATTTGATTCGCATCACAGAAAACCCTGCTTCTGTATACGATAAAAGACTTGCCCTTATGTTTGTAAAACTTAGCGG
>JAZOOC010000251.1:0-6606 GCA_045654825.1 Clostridia bacterium
TGTTAACTATCTTGTTGCGCAGATAAACTATTCTCCCGCAAGCATCCGTCGGGACCTTACCATTCTTGAAAAAAAGGGACTTGTTAAAAGAAGCTACGGGGGTGTTTCTATAAAATCCGAAGCAAATACTCCCTTTGAATTCCGTCAGCACAGTATGAAGCTTGCAAAAAACAATATCGCTTCGCAGGGGGCAAGACTTGTCAAAGACAACGATACTGTTTTTATAGACGGTTCTTCAAGCGCTCAATATCTTGGACATTATCTTCTTGACAAAAAAGATATTACTGTTATTACCAATAATATGACACTTGCCTGCTTTCTCGGAGATAACGGAATAAAAGTATACTGCACAGGCGGATATATAAGCGAGCATCCCGGAATTCTTTCAGGAGAATTAACGGCAAATGCTTTTTCAAATTTCCACGCAGATATAATGTTTTTTTCGGCCAAAAGCTACTGCAACGGAATTATATACGGGGGAGGCGAAGGATACCTCCATCATCACCGTATTATGCTTGAAAATTCAGATAAAAGAGTATTTCTTTGCGGAAGTGATAAAATCGGTCAGAAATACACCTGGAAGGTATGTGACTTAAACAGTATTGATTATTTTATTACCGATGCAAAAATAGAGAAAAAAGATATTGAAAAATATAGTGATACAAAATTTATACTTGTTTAGCTAAAAAAGGGTGTATGCACACCCTTTTTTAGCTATTTTCATGTTTGATAAGTTCCCAGGTCGAATCAATAAGATTTGCAAATTCGGGAAGCTTTAAAGCTTCGCAGATAAATTTCTGTCTGGGAGAATTTATATCTTCTCCGCTTATTTCCATAAGATTATTATCTGCACAATATTTTTTAAGAGTCATAAGCTGTTCTTTTGTATTTCTTGAGGGCATATAGGTTACCGCATTAAAGCCTGTCTCTTTTATAACCTCAAATAATTCGGGAAGATAATCATCCTCGAATTTCTGTGCTTTTTTATCCCCTGTTACAGAAACTCCTACATCGCCTAAATAAGCATATGCAGAAATTGCATCTATCTCTTTTGCAAAAGAAACGAGTTCTTTTACTGAGGGAAGCTCATCTGTTGCGGGAATATAGAAATCCTTAACAAGCTCGCTTTTTAAAACGCCTAAAAGATCGTATGCGATATGCGGATTTTCTTTGTCGGTTAAATAGCCTGTGAGTCTCTCGGGAATATTTATATTAAGCTTTTCTTTGAGATATGTCGGTATATCTCCGCCATTATTTACAATTTTTAAAGAAAGTGCATAAAGAATATGTCTTTCTGTTATGCTTCCGCCCTCAGCTGCCTGAGATATAGGATAAATATCTTTGTCGAAATCAAGCTCTATCCCTGTTATTTCGCTCAATTTAGCGGTCATTTTTCTGTTTCTTATATTTCTTTTTTCACGGTAAGGCGCCAAAAAAGCATCCGCTTTATCAATATTTTTATGAGGGATTGCGTGAACGGTTACATATCCCACAGAATCCTGATCGGGATTGTTTATTCTTTTTCCGTTTAAAGATGTATCGGCAAAGCTTACTCTTGTTTCAAAGCCGATAGTTGTTGGCAGGTTTGCTATTTTACCTGCTTCTATAAACTCACGACAGCCCGAAACAGAATCATGATCCATTATTCCCGCAGTTGAAAGGCCTGAATTATATGCCATCCAGATAGCTTTTGTAGGTGAATAGGGTGAAAAAGAATAGGTGGTATGAATATGATTATTCACATTTTCTTTTTCTGCACAAACCTTAACAGTCGGCATTAATTTTTCTAATTCTTTAAGTCTTATTTCTTTAGTTTTTCCGTTTAACAAATCCATATTAAACTCCCATAAGCATCAACAGTTCATCTTTGTTTATTCCCGAAATGTAGTTTTCGGGAGCATATTCATTAAAAAGCTCTTCAAGCGCTTCCCTATTGTGCTTTATTCCGTTAATTTTTTCTTCTAATTCAACTACCGGCTGTTTCTGAAAGAAATCGCCGTATATTTTAATGTTTTCTATTATTCCTTTTTTTACGATCATATTTATTTCAACAAGACCGCAGGAAAGATATTTTTTATCCGAATAATTATATTTGGGGGAACTTCCGTAATTCCACTCCCATGTATTATATTTTTCTTCTTTTAATCTTTCGATTTCTTTAATTTCCCGGGCTTCTAAAAATCTCTCTCTGCCCTTAAATATCTCATTTTTAAATTCAGCTATGCTAACAGAAGAAAACTCGCTTATATTGGCAACTCTGCTTTTAACCGACTTTACCCCTTTAGCCTCAATTTTTTCGGGCTTTGGAGAAAGAGAATTGGAAAGCTTTTCAACATCGGTATTAAAAAGAAGAGTTCCGTGATGCATAAGCTTATTCTGATGTTTTACCTGGGAATTACCGGATATTTTTCTACCATCTGCCAGTATATCGTTCCTTCCTGAAAGTTCTGCTTTAACACCGAATTTCAAAAGAGCTTCAATAACCGGCTCGGTAAATTTCGAAAAGTCGGAAAACCATTCTGCTCCGTTAACCGATATAAAAGTGAAATTAAGATTATTAAGGTCGTGAAACACTGCGACGCCGCCTGTTAGGCCGCGGACAACAGCGATATCATTTTCTTTTATATAATCGTAATTGATTTCCGATAATGTATTCTGATTTCTGCCTATTATTACTGCATCTTTATTCTGCCAGAGCATAAATATATCTTCTTTTGCAGTATTTAAAAGATACTCCTCACAGGCAAGATTAAAATACGGGTCAACGGATAAATTATCAATAAAGATCATAAATTAAATTCCTTTTTTGCTTCTTTCAAGCATTTCAACTTCTGTGAAATTAGCAGTTGTTGTGTGTCCGGCAAGAGGCATAATTCTTGTATGAATTGCATCTATAATCCAGGAAGGCTGCGGGAAGAATGAATCTTCCATTTCGTGACAAGGTGTTATCATATTTCTTGCACCTACAACAACGGGAGGAGCATCGAGATAATCAAATGCAAGCTCGGAAATTGTCTGTGCGAAGTCTTTTAAGTGAGAACCTCTTTCACAAGCATCGGATGCGAGAACAATCTTACCTGTTTTCTTAACGCTTTCGATTACTTTATCGAAGTTGAAAGGTACGATTGAACGTGCATCTATAACTTCTGCAGAAATTCCATATTTTTCTTTAAGCTGATCTGCAGCTTTCAATGCAACATACAAAGTTGAACCTACTGTTAAGATAGTAACATCGCTACCCTGGCGTTTTACATCAGGCTCACCGATGGGAATTTCATAATATCCTTCGGGAACTCCGCCTTCGTGGAACTGTTCGCCGATATCGTAAATTCTCTGACTTTCAAAGAATACAACAGGGTCTGTTCCGTTAAGAGCAGCATTCATAAGACCTTTTGCATCGTAAGGTGTTACAGGGAATACGCATTTAAGACCGGGAATATGTGCTACAAGTGAGCTCCAGTCCTGTGAGTGCTGAGCACCGTATTTAGAACCAACAGAAACTCTTAAAACAACCGGCATTTTGATTATTCCTGCACTCATTGCCTGCCATTTTGCAAGCTGGTTGAAGATTTCATCTCCTGCTCTTCCGAGGAAGTCACAATACATAAGCTCGGGAATAGCTCTTCCGCCTGCCATAGCATAACCAACAGCACTGCCTACGATAGCCGCTTCGGAAATAGGAGCATTAAAGAATCTGTGATAAGGCATAGATTCAGTAACACCTCTGTAAACAGCGAATGCGCCGCCCCAGTCACGGTTATCTTCACCGTATGCAATAAGTGTAGGATCCTGATAGAATTTATCTATAACAGCTTCAAATATACCGTCTCTTAACTGATATACTTTGTTTTTGGAAACAGGTTTGCCTTTTGCGTCAAAGCCAAATCTTTCTTTCTTAGCAATCTGCTGAACTCTGGGGTTTTCTTCTTTTGGAATTAAGTATTCGGGTTCTCTGTCTTCCATTTTCTCTATTTTCTGATTTGAGAACATAATAGTAGGAATAACAGCAGGGTCAATTCTTGGAGATTTTTCATCATCTATTGCAAGCTTCATAGCTTTTGTTATAAGGTCTCTTGCATAGTTATTGATTTCGTCGAATTTATCCTGTTTTGCTACTTTTGCATCCATTAAGTTTTTGCTGTAGCATTTTAATACATCGTGTTCTGCCCACATATCCATTTCTTCTTTTGTTCTGTAGCTTGAAGAGTCGGAGGGTGAGTGACCTGCCATACGATATGTAAGTGTATCTAAGAATACAGGTGCTTTTCCTTCTTCAAGAAGCGCTTTTTTGCGTTTCATTGCATCGATAACAGCAAGAGGATTGTAACCGTCTATTCTTTCGGTGTGCATCTGGTCGGGGTTTACACCTGCGCCAACTCTTGCAAGAACATTATATGCCATTGTTTCGCCGACTGTCTGTCCGCCCATACCATAAAGGTTATTGAAGAAGTTGAAGATAATGGGGAGTCCGCCTTTCATGCTTTCTTCCCAAAGCTCAGTAAGCTGATCCATAGAAGCAAAGTTAAGTGCTTCCCAAACAGGTCCGCATCCCATAGAAGCATCACCGATGTTGGAGATAACGATACCTTTCTTTCTGTTTACTTTCTTATATAAAGCTGCACCTGCTGCAATTGTAGCAGAACCACCAACGATAGCATTGTTGGGGTAAATTCCGAAAGGTGTGAAGAATGCGTGCATAGAACCGCCAAGACCTTTGTTAAAACCTGTTGATCTTGCAAATACTTCTGCAAGTGCACCGTAAATAAGGAAGTCGATTGCAAGCTCTTTAACGCTCTTCTGGTCGCTTTCAACAACCTTTAAAGTTGCACCGTCAAAGAAGTTTTTCATAACTTCGTAAAGTTTGTCGTCGGGCATTTTGTAGATACAGGAAAGACCTTTTGCAAGGATTTCGCCGTGGCTTCTGTGAGAACCGAAAATGTAGTCATTTTCATCAAGTATGTATGCCTGACCTACAGCTGATGCTTCCTGACCCATAGAAAGATGAGCAGGACCGGGGTTGTTATATTCAACACCGTTGTATGAATTTGTTGTTTTAACTTCATACAGCATTGTTTCAAACTCTCTGATGATTGCCATATCTCTGTATATTCTTAAGAAATCATCTGTTGAGTAGTTTGCTTTTTCGTCTTTGATTGTTTTGTTGTACTGATTTACGGGAATGTCGTTCATTTTGACAAATCCGCTTTTTCTTAACTCATTGGGGTCCATTACCTGACATTTTGGCATGATTTTATCCTCCTAAAACTTAAATATTGCTTCTCTTATTATTTCACATACGGTCGGATGAGGGAATACAAGTTCCTTAACATCGTCAACTCTCATTTCATTTTCAATCATAAGAGCCGCACCGTATATCATTTCGGAAGCATAGCTTCCTATCATATGAACACCGATAATTTTCTTATATTTCTTATCGATTAACACCTTACATATTCCGTCTAAAACTGTGTTTTCTGCAACATATCTTCCGCTATACATCATAGATACTTTAGATACTGCAAAATCAATACCTTTTTCTTTAGCGGTTTTTTCGTTTTCTCCTACACAGCCAACTTCAGGATTTGTATAGATAACAGAAGGAATTGCATCATATCTCATAATATCTTTTTTACCCAATATGTTATTTACCGCAACCTCTGCTTCTCTGTATGCAGTATGTGCAAGCATAATTTTTGCGTTAACATCGCCAACTGCATAGATATTATCTATATTTGTTTTCATAAATCTGTCGGTTATAACAGCGCCTCTTTCCATAGCTATTCCGACATTTTCAAGACCAATACCCTTTGTTACAGCTCTTCTTCCTATTGATAAAAGAACTTTATCTGCATCAACACTGCCGCCTTCATAGAATACTTTGCCGTCTTTTATAGCGGTAACTTTAGTTTTGAGCATAAATTCAACGCCTTTATCTTCATAGTTCTTCTGCAAGATTGAAGATATTTCAGCATCGGTAGGTCCTGCGATTTTATCGAGCATTTCGATAACGGTTACTTCGCTTCCAACAGAATTGAAATATGAAGCCATTTCAAGACCGATTACACCGCCGCCTACTATTGCAAGCTTTTTGGGAACTTCTTCAAGGTCTAAAATTTCTCTGTTTGTTAAAACGAATCCGTTTTCAACTCCCTCTTTTACGCCATCAATGGGAGGAACAACTGCTTCCGAACCTGTTGCAATTATTATATTTTTACCTTCATAAACTTCGCCGTTTACTTCGATATGAGTTTTATCTTTTAATACGCCTGCACCGTTTACAACTGTTACTTTATTTGCTTTCATCATTGCGGCAATACCGCCAACCAATGTGGAAACAACCTTGTTTTTTCTTGCTTCAACTGCTTTGTGGACGCTTTCGGCAGTTCCCGAAAGCTTAACACCATAAGCAGATGCGTGGTTAGCATAATCAAGCACTTTTGCAGAATTAAGAAGAGTTTTTGACGGAACACATCCTTCGTTAAGACAAACACCGCCGAGTTTGTTTTTTTCTATTAAAAGAACTTTGAGGCCTTCCCCTGCCGCTCTTTCAGCCGCAAGGTATCCGCCGGGGCCGCCGCCCAGTACAATCAAATCAAACATTTTATT
>JAZOOC010000252.1:0-13067 GCA_045654825.1 Clostridia bacterium
CATAGTATAAACGGTGTATGTATGTATAGAGCTAACCTTTGGGATACAAAGCTTACAGTTTCAGAACTTGATTGCAAAACACGAATAAAAATAATTGACAAATTTTGATAATTATAGTAATCTATAGTATGGAAGGAAGTGTTTGTATGACATTTGAACAATTCGCGGAAATATTATTTCCTCATATAGATAAAACTCCCGAGGATTACGAAAAAATATACCCTGAAAGAAATCTTAAGGAGGGCGCAAAGGTTACAAGAATTGCACCCAGTCCCACAGGCTTTATGCATCTTGGAAATCTTTTTGGAGCAATTACAGATGAAAGACTTGCTCATCAGAGTGAAGGCGTGTTCATTTTAAGAATTGAAGACACCGATAAGAAAAGAGAGGTAGAGGGCGGAGTTGAAACAATAATAAGAGTTTTCCGTCAGTTTGGTCTTAACTTCGACGAAGGCGTTACAGAAAACGGTGAGGACGGAAACTACGGCCCTTACAGACAGTCCAAGCGAGCTGAAATTTATCAGACTTTTGCAAAAGAGCTCGTTAAAAGAGGACTTGCATATCCCTGCTTCTGCACCGAAGAAGAGCTTGCAGAAATGAGAGCTCTTCAGGAAAAGAATAAAGAAAATTTCGGCTATTACGGTAAATATGCAAAACACAGAGATATGCCTTTTGAAGAAGCTTCCGAGCTTGTGAAACAGGGAATGCCTTATGTTTTAAGATTTAAAAGCCCCGGCAATCCCGAAAAGAAAGCTTATCACGAAGATTTGATAAAAGGAAAAATGGAATTCCCCGAAAACGATCAGGATATAGTAATATTAAAATCAGACGGAATTCCCACATATCATTTTGCTCATGTAGTAGACGACCATCTTATGAGAACAAATATAGTTGTAAGAGGAGAAGAGTGGCTTGCAACTCTTCCGGTACATCTTCAGCTTTTCGATATTCTCGGATTCAAGCGTCCTAAATATGCACATACAGCACAGCTTATGAAAATGGACGGTGAAAGCAAAAGAAAGCTTTCAAAGAGAAAAGACCCTGAGCTTGCACTCGATTTTTATAGAGAAGAAGGATACCCTTCCGAATGTGTTATTGAATATCTTATAACACTACTAAATTCAAATTTTGAGGACTGGAGAATAGCAAATCCCAATGAAGACATAAAGAAATTTCCATTTTCTGCGAAGAAAATGAGTGTGTCCGGTTCGCTTTTTGATATGGACAAGTTCAATGATGTAAGTAAGAATGTAATAGCAAGAATGACTGCCGAGGAAGTTACAGAACTTATTATAGCATGGGCGAAAGAGTTCGATGCCGAGCTTTATAATCTTCTTAATAAAGATAAAGAATATGCGCTTAAAATATTTGCAATAGGAAGAGGAGGCAAAAAGCCGAGAAAGGATTTTGCTAAATTTTCCGAAGTTAAAGCTTATATAAACTTTTTCTATGATGAAATATTTGATAATAAATATGAATTCCCGGAAAATATGAATAATGATTTACTTAAAGAAGTGCTTATAAAATATCTTGATGAATATAAAGACCAGCCTGATATGAACAGTTGGTTTGAGCATCTTTGTAAAATAGGAGAAAGCATCGGCTTTGCTCCCTCAACAAAGGCATATAAGGAAAATCCGGAAAGCTTTAAGGGAAGCCCCGGCGATGTAAGCCAGATAATAAGAGGTGCTGTAACAGGCAGACTGAATTCTCCCGATTTGTATTCGGTTATGGATATTATGGGAGAAGATAAAGTGAAAGAAAGATTAAGAAAAGTAATAGACTCTCTTTGATTGAAAGGAAAAGATTATGGAAAATACCGCTTCAAATTTTATCCACGAAATAATAGACGGTGATCTTAAAGAAAATCCCGAACTTAAAATTCATACCCGTTTTCCGCCCGAGCCAAATGGTTATCTTCATATCGGAAGCGCAAAGGCTATATATATTAACTATTCCACTGCAAAAAAATACGGTGGAAGCTTTAACCTGCGTTTTGACGATACCAATCCCGATAAGGAAGATACTGAATATGTTAATTCAATAAGAGAAGATCTTGAATGGCTTGGCGCAACTCCTGACGGCGGAATATTTTACGGAAGTGATTATTTCGATAAATGCTATGAATTTGCAGTTAAGCTTATAAAAGAGGGGAAAGCTTATGTATGCGATTTATCCTCCGAGGAAATGAGAGCATACAGAGGAACTCTTACCGAGCCTGGTAAAAACAGTCCGTACAGAGATAGAAGCGTAGAAGAAAATCTTAAGCTTTTTGAGGATATGAAAAACGGAAAGTTTGAAGACGGTGCCTGCACTTTAAGAGCAAAAATTGATATGGCATCTCCCAATCTTAATATGAGAGACCCTGCAATATACAGAATAGCACATACTCCTCATCACAGACAGGGGGAAAAATGGTGTATATATCCTCTTTATGATTATGCACATCCAATTCAAGATGCCCTTGAGGGAATAACACACTCTCTTTGTTCTCTGGAATTTGAAAATCACCGTCCTTTGTATGACTGGGTGGTTGATAATATAGGTTTTGAAAAGAAACCTCATCAGTATGAATTTGCAAGACTTAATGTAACGAATACTGTTATGAGTAAAAGATATCTTCGTCAGCTTGTTTTTGAAAATTATGTTGACGGCTGGGATGACCCCAGAATGCCTACTCTTTGCGGACTTAGAAGAAGAGGATATACAGCTTCATCTATATTTGATTTTGTAAAAAGAGCAGGTGTTGCAAAGGCATACAGCCTGGTGGATATAAGGTTGCTTGAGCATTGCTTAAGAGAAGAGCTTAATGAAAAAGCACAGAGAAGAATTGCTGTTTTAGAGCCTCTTAAGGTTACAATAACAAACTATCCCGAGGGAGAAACAGAATATTTCGAACTTCCCAATCATCCCGGAAATCCTGATATGGGAACAAGAAAAGTTCCGTTTACAAGAAATCTTTTTGTCGAAAAATCCGACTTTATGGAAGAACCTGTTCCTAAATTTTTCCGTCTTAAACCCGGCGGAGAAGTAAGACTTATGGGAGCATATATTATAAAAGTAGACGAAGTTATAAAAGATGAAAACGGCGAAGTAGTTGAACTTTTATGCACTGCCGATATTGAAACTAAAAATGGAAATCCTGCTGACGGCAGAAAAATTAAAGGTACAATTCACTGGCTGAGTGCTGAAAATACACTTGATACCGAGATAAGACTTTATGATAATCTTTTCACCAAAGAAAATCTTAACGAAATAGGCGAAGATGAAAGCTATCTTGATTATCTTAATCCCAATTCACTTAAAGTGCTTTTAAACTGTAAGCTTGAAAATAATATGACTGATGTTGAAAAGGGAGAAAAATTCCAGTTCGTAAGAAATGGTTATTTCTGTAAAGATACCAGAAATGAAAATGTGTATAACAGAATTGTAAGTTTGAAAGACAGTTTTAAAGTTTAAACTAAAAGGAGAAACAGAATGGATTTATTTTCTATACTTGCACTTCTCGGCGGTCTTGCACTGTTCCTTTACGGAATGGATAAGATGGGGGAAGGTTTGAAAAAATTATCGGGAAGTAAACTCGAACAGATATTAGGCAAGCTTACTAAAAATAATTTTATGGGATTTTTGCTGGGATTTGCAGTAACCGCAATTATTCAGAGCTCTTCGGCAACAACTGTTATGCTTGTCGGTTTTGTAAACTCGGGAATTATGAAGCTTTCCCAGTCTATCAGTGTTATAATGGGTGCTAATATCGGTACAACCGTTACTTCCTGGCTTTTAAGTACCACCGATATAAGCGGAACAAGCTTTATATTAAAACTTTTAAAGCCTGAATCTTTTACACCTGTACTTATGGTTATCGGTGTTGTTATAACAATGATGACCAAAAGCGATAAAAAAAGAAATTTTGCAGAAATACTTATAGGATTTTCGGTTCTTATTTTTGGTATGGAAATGATGAGCGATTCTATGTCAGGACTTAAGAATAATCCTTCCTTCCACAATATGCTCCTTATGTTTTCCAATCCGATTATGGGTATAGTTGTGGGAACTGTGCTTACAGCAATCATTCAATCCTCTTCTGCATCCATTGGTATTCTGCAGGCACTTGCAGCAACCGGAGCAATACCTTTTTCAACTGCAATTCCTATAATTCTCGGTATGAATATAGGAACTACAATAACTCCGATTTTATCTTCGATTAACGGAAATACAGACGCTAAAAGAGTTGCGTTTTCCTGCCTTTATATAAAAATGATAGGGGTATTTATAGTATCTTTTGTTTTCTATATATGGAATGCATTTATGCCTTTTGCATTTATGCCCGTTGCGGTATCGGCGTTTACAATCGCGATAGTTCATACATTGTTCAATATATTCTCAACAGTTATTCTTCTTCCTTTGTGCAAGCCGCTTGAAATGCTGGCAGTTAAAACAATCAAGTCGAAGAAAAATGTTGAAACAGATGTGTTCGATACATTGGACGACAGATTTCTTACCGTTCCGTCATTTGCGGTTGAAAAATGCCGCGAGCTTGCAATAGAAATGATAATTAAGGCAAGAGATGCTTTCGCTGATGCAACACAAATACTTAATTTATATGATAAAGATGCAGAAAAGAGAATCATTGAATCTGAAAGATTGATAGATAAATATGAAGATAAGATAGGTTCTTACCTCATAAAAATTGCCGGTAAAGACACCAGCGAAAAAGAAAGTCAGGATGTTACACAGCTTCTTCATGTTATAGGAGATGTGGAAAGAATTTCTGACCACAGTGTTAATGTTATGGAAGCGGCTTTTGAAATTCATTCCAAGAAAATCAGTTTTTCCAGCGAAGCTGATAAAGAGATTAAAGTATTTACCAAAGCGGTTAATGATATTCTTTCTATAACAGCAGATGCTTTTATAACAAGAGATATTACCAAAGCTAAACAGGTAGAGCCTCTTGAACAGATAATTGACAATTTAAGAGCAAAAATCAAATTGAACCACATTAAAAGACTGCAGGATGGTTATTGCACAATGGAACTTGGATTTGTTCTTTCGGATATTCTTACAAATTTTGAAAGAGTTTCCGACCATTGTTCCAATATAGCTGCAAGTTTACTTAATATTGCCGATCATTCGTTTGAAACACATGAATATTTAAAGCATGTTAAAAAAGACGGCGAAAATGAATATTTTACTCAGCTTGAAGAGTATGCAAAACAGTATAATTTCTAAAATAACGGGGCTGTATAAATTACAGTCCCGTTAATATTTTTTTGAAGAAGTCTTCGCTCGTTATCCCATGCGGTCTGTTATATCTTTTTAAAAGATGCAGACTCTCGGGCGTTTTGGTTATGTAATTTATGCCTTCGGTGCAGATAAAGCTTATTTCAAACCCCAATGACCTTATAAGTGTATCAGATTCCTTGCAGAAAAAACCATAAGGATACACAAATGTTTTGGGAGTAACTTCTGAATTTTTCGAAAGCATATTCTGCAGAGCTTCTATATCTTCCGAAACTGTGCGGGCGTAAGTTTCAATACTTTCGCCTTTTTTTATATTTACACCTTTTCTCGGATAGACATCGTGGAGATTAAATGTGTGATTTGCAATTTCCACCATATTTGAATCTGAAAGCTCTTTTATTTCATCCCAGGTCATATATGAATATAATATATTATGGTCGTTTATTTTTGAATAATGTTCAGCTTCTTTTCCAAGAATAGCCGCAGCAAAAGGAAAATTGTATTTTAAAGCCAGTGGGTAAGCGTAGCGATAAACACTTTCAAAACCGTCATCAAAGGTTATAATAACAGGCTTTTCGGGAAGAGAACTATTACCCTTTATATATTCTTTTAAGTCTTTTGGAAGTATTGCAGTGTATCCGCTTTCTTTAAGATATTTAAAATCTTCTTCAAGCTCATCCGGAGTAATAACATAAGCGTTAAGAGATTTTGAGTCTTTTGAAATATGATGATACATAATAACCGGTAAGGGTATGCCGTCCTTTGGCTCGGCTTTGGTTATGTTTATAATTCCTGAAATCAGAAATAAAAAGGCAACTGCAGAGCCAAGAACAAACGCAGTCATACGGTAGTTTAATTTTATAATTAAAGAATTATACATATAAGACCGCCTGAACCCTCGTTGATTATTTTCTGAAGAGTTTCGGCAAGCTTCATTTGTGCATCTTCGGGCATTCTTGAAAGCTTGTTGTGAAGTCCCTCGTTTATAAGTTCGTGAAGAGATTTACCGAATATATCCGATTCCCAGATTTTCTTGGGGTCAACTTCAAATTCTTTTAAAAGATAATGAACTAATTCCTCGGACTGCTTTTCTGTTCCTACAATGGGGGAAACCTCTGTTTCGATGTCGGCTTTTATAAGGTGCACCGAGGGGGCGCTGGCTTTTAAACGAACACCGAATTTGTTTCCCTGTTTTATTATTTCAGGCTCTTCAAGCGTAAGCTCGTCGATGTCGGGGAATACTATTCCATATCCTTTTCTGTCTACCTCTGAAAGTGCATAAGCCATACGGTCATATTTCTTTTTTGCGTGGGAAAGCTCGCCAAGAATTTTTACAAGTGCTTTATCATCAGAAATATCCATTCCTGCATTTTCGCTTAAGGTTTCATAGAAAAGACTGTCAGGCATAGATACAGATATTGTTATCTTTCCGTCGCCCGGATTGCTGCTTTTTATAGAAGCGTCTTTTATAAACTCACATGAGTTGATATCTGAAACCATATTAGAAGCATCACTTAATTTATCCACCGGAGAAACAGCATCTCTTAAAGCTTTATGTATTCTTGCTTTAAGGGGATTGGTTGAGTTAAGAGCCTGAATCCATCCGGGAAACTGGAACTCAATTTGTTTAAGAGGAAACTCAGAAAGCACCGAGCTTAAAACCATCATTATTTCACTTTCGCTCATGGTCTTGCAGTTTATCGGCATTACGGGAACTTTATATCTTTCCTCAAGTTCGTTTCTCAAAGCGGTTGCTTCAGAAGTATATGGATTCTGACAGTTTAAAAGAACAATAAAAGGTTTGCCTATTTCTTTAAGCTCATTTACAACACGCATTTCAGCTTCTTCGTATTTGGAACGCTCAATATCGGCTATACTTCCGTCGGTTGTAACGAGAAGTCCTATTGTTGAATGGTCGCATATAACCTTGTGTGTTCCTGTTTCAGCAGCTTGGGTAAAGGGAATAGGTTCATCCTCCCAAGGGGTTGAAACCATTCTCGGCTCATCATCTTCTATATGTCCGAGTGCATCGGGTATAACATAGCCGACACAGTCTATAAGCCGCACACTACAGGTTATGTTGTCTTTGGTTGTTATGGGCACTGCCTCGTTCGGGATAAATTTCGGCTCGGTTGTCATAATGGTTTTTCCCGCCGCACTTTGAGGTAGTTCGTCTTTAGCTCTTTCTCTGCTGAAGGAATCGGATATATTCGGAATCACAAGGTTATCCATAAAATTTTTGATAAATGTAGATTTGCCTGTTCTTACGGGACCTACAACTCCGATATAAATATCTCCGTCTGTTCTTTTTGCTATATCCTCCAGAATATTGTAATTTTCCATTTATAAGCCTCCTAATTGTATAGCCGGAACAACCAACGACGAAGATATGAATGTCGTTTTTGTAAGGCTATTATTTATTTGTATAATAATATGCCTGTCTTAATCAGATTATTCCCATCAAATTAATAATAAAATATTGACAAAAAGGCAATAATTATAGTAAGCTTATTAAAAGTTAAAGGAGTGTTACAATGAATCATATAAAAAAAGAAGCATTATTTAAATTAGGTTACGGACTTTATGTTTTGACAGCTAAAGACGGCGATAAAGATAACGGATGTATTGTTAATACGGTTATGCAGATAACAGATACACCTTTGAGAATATGTGTTTGTGTTAATAAAGATAATTTAACTCATGATATGATACTAAAAACAGGAGAGCTGAATGTTTCAGCACTTACCGAAAGCACTGATTTTGAGCTTATAAAAAGATTTGGATTTGAATCGGGAAGAAATGCCGATAAATTCAGCGGGCTTAATTCGGTTGCAAGAAGCGGTAACGGACTTGTTTATTTAACCGATAAGACAAATGCTTTTATTTCTGCAAAAGTATTCAAAAGTGAGGACCTGGGAACTCATACAATGTTTTTTGCGGATGTGTGCGAGGCGGAAATATTAAATGATGAAACTTCGGTAACTTATGATTACTATTTCAAAAATATAAAACCCTCTGTTTCAAAGAAAAAAGGATATGTTTGTAAAATATGCGGGTATGTATATGAGGGTGAAACACTTCCGGCTGATTTTATTTGTCCTTTGTGTAAGCATGGCGCACAAGATTTTGAGGAGGTTAAGTAATGAATATATGGCATGATATATCTCCCGGAAGAATAACTCCCACCGACTTTGTTGCGTGTATTGAAATAACAAAAGGTCAAAAACAGAAATACGAACTGGATAAAGAAACCGGTATGCTGATTCTGGACAGAATTTTACATACTTCTACTCATTATCCTGCAAATTACGGATTCATTCCAAGAACTTTAAGCGAAGATGGAGACCCTCTTGATGTTCTTGTGTTATGTACCGAGCCTGTTTTTAATACCTGTCTTGTAAGATGCAAACCTGTAGGTGTTATAATAATGGAGGATAATGGAGAACTTGATGAAAAGATAATCGCACTTCCATTCGGAGACCCCACTTATTCAAAGTATAATTCTATTGAAGAACTGCCCGAACATATCTCGGAAGAAATGATGCATTTCTTTACGGTTTATAAACAGCTTGAGGGGACTGACACTTCTGTTTATAAAAAAGAAAACAGAGAAGCGGCTGAAAGAATAATAATCGAAAGTATAAAAAGATATATAGAATACAGAGAAGTATAAATCTTTATCAAAAGAAAAAGGCGGAAATGGTAAAACATTTCCGCCTTTTTCTTTTAGAAATATATAGGAAGTTAAACTGTACCCTGGAATTTCATAGCTTCGTAAACTTTTAAGAAGCCTGCAACATTTGCACCTACAACCATATTGCCCGGGCATCCGCATAATACGGAAGCTTCATAAGCGTTTTTATGGATGTTGAACATAATGTCTTTAAGTCTTGAGTCAACTTCTTCAAATGTCCAGGAAAGACGCATACTGTTCTGAGTCATTTCAAGACCGGAAGTTGCAACACCGCCTGCGTTGGCAGCTTTTGCAGGACCGAAGAGAAGTTTGCTGTTTAAAATAAGCTCAACTGCTTCGGGGGTAGAGGGCATATTAGCTCCTTCGGATACACAGAAGCATCCGTTAGCAATAAGTGCTTCAGCACCTTCTTTGTCAAGCTCGTTCTGTGTTGCGCAGGGGAGAGCTATATCACATTTTGTTTTCCAAACATTTTTACATCCCTCTGTGTAAACAGCTTCGGGGTGATATTTAACATATTCGGAAATTCTTTTTCTTTCAACTTCTTTGATCTGTTTTACAGTATCAAGATTGATTCCGTTTTTATCATATACAAATCCGTTAGAGTCAGACATTGTAACAACTTTTGCGCCAAGCTGTGTAGCTTTTTCAGCTGCGTATATTGCAACATTTCCTGAACCGGAAATTACAACTGTTGAATCTTTGAAGGATTTTCCGTTTGCTTTTAAAAGCTCATCTGTGAAATAGCAAAGTCCGTATCCTGTTGCCTGTGTTCTTGCGAGAGAACCGCCCGAGGGGATAGCTTTGCCGGTAAGTACACCTGTGAATTCGTTTTTAAGACGCTTATACTGACCGAACATAAAACCGATTTCTCTTGCGCCAACGCCGATATCTCCGGCAGGAACATCGGTATCTGCGGTAATATGTCTTGAAAGCTCAGTCATAAAGCTCTGGCAGAATCTCATAATTTCGTTATCCGACTTGCCTTTGGGGTCGAAATCGGAACCGCCTTTACCTCCGCCCATAGGAAGTCCGGTAAGGGAGTTTTTGAATATCTGTTCAAAACCTAAGAATTTGATTATGCTTAAGTTAACTGACGGATGAAAACGAATTCCGCCTTTGTAAGGGCCTATTGCAGAGTTGAACTGAACTCTGAATCCTCTGTTAACCTGTGTTTTTCCGTTGTCATCAACCCAGGGAACTCTGAACATTATCATTCTTTCAGGCTCAACAAGTCTTTCGATAACACCGGATGTTTCAATTTCCGGTTTTTTTTCAACGATTGGTTCAAGTGATTCAAGAACCTCACCTACAGCCTGAATAAATTCTTTCTGATTAGGGTCGCGTTTAATAACACTTTCATATACTTCTTTAAGGAAAGCGTTTTTGAGTGACATATCAATCATTCCTTTCTTTTCTCTTACAACTACTATATTATAGTATAGTTTTTGGAAAAATGCAACATTTTTTTATAAAAATTCAAAAAAATACTGATTTCGGCTACTTTTTACAGAAAAACTGCAAGACGCCGACTTTCAACTTGCAAAATTATGCAATTCAAAGGGGTGTTGTGCAAGAAATGAAATTCATGATGTAAAATTTGAAAAAAAAATTTAATATTTTTGTAAAAAACTATTGCATTTTTTCACTATAAGTGGTATAGTTTTATTATCAAGTGGTGTGAAAGTGCATCGAAATGGTTTAAAGTGGAGCGAAAGAGGGGTGAAACACTTGTTTTACGGACAGCACCGTCACGGCATAGATGCCAAAGGAAGAATAATTTTTCCTGCAAAATACAGAGAAGAACTCGGTGAATATTTTTATATTACCCGTGGTCTTGATCATTTTCTTCTTGTGTATCCGGAAAACGAGTGGAAGATACTCGAAGATCAGCTCAAAAGTCTGCCTATGAGTAAGGGCAGCGAAATACAGCGTTTCTTCTTTAACAACACTGAAAAAGCTTCTTTCGATAAACAGGGAAGAGTTCTTATTCCCTCGCATTTAAGAGATTACGGGAATTTAACAAAAGATATAGTAATCGCCGGTGTAAGCAACCGACTTGAAATATGGGACGCGGCTAAATTTGATGAAATCAATGATGCGTCTTCGATTAACCCCGAAGATGTAGCTGCACAGATGGAGCTGCTTGGAATATGATTTTTTCTCATAAGCCAATAATGCCCGATGAATGCATGGACGGTCTTTCAATAAAAAAAGACGGAATATATGTGGATGCAACTCTTGGGGGAGGAGGCCATTCCTCTCTTATAGCCGGGAGACTATCCGAAAAAGGTACTCTTATAGGAATAGACAGAGATACTGAAGCGTTAGCGGCAGCGAAAGAAAGACTTGCACCTTTTAAATGCAATAAAATATTTGTTCATAGCAATTACAGTGAGATTAAAAATATATTAGATGGTCAAAAGGTTGACGGAATACTTGCTGATTTAGGAGTATCATCTTATCAGTTTGATAATCCTGACAGAGGATTTTCTTATCGCTTTGATGCTCCTCTTGATATGAGAATGGATCAGAGTCAGGAATTTTCCGCAATGAATGTGATAAATGAATATTCCCTGGAAGAGCTTAACCGCATACTTTGGGAATATGGCGAAGAAAAGTTTGCAAGAAGTATATCTTTGAACATTGTAAAAAAAAGAGAGATAAAACCAATAGAAACAACCTTTGAACTTGTAGATATAATAAACAGTTCAATGCCTGCGAAAATAGCTTTCAAGGGTCCGCACAAAGCAAGAAAAACCTTTCAGGCAATAAGAATAGAGGTTAATAAAGAGCTTGAGCTTTTGAAAAATGCTGCAGAAGACTTTTTCGACTGTCTGAAGCCGGGAGGCAGACTTGCCGTTATAACCTTTCATTCCCTGGAAGACAGAATAATAAAGAACTTATTTAAAGATAAAGCAACCGGTTGTATATGCCCCAAAGAATTTCCGGTGTGTATGTGCAACAATAAACCCAAAGGGACAATAATTACTAAAAAACCTGTGACTGCATGTGAAAAAGAGATGGAAGAAAACAGCCGCTCAACATGTGCAAAGCTCAGAGTAATCGAAAAAATTTAACAGGAGGACCGGATTAGTGTATTATAATAACAGTAATCTCGCGTATGAAATTGAATTTAATAGCCCTGAAGAATTAAAAGAAACGAAACCTGCGAAAAAAACAAGAAAGCAGCCATCATCGGCGTTGCTTCTGTTTATATGTGCAATATATGTAATTTCGTCAATCACCTCACTTCTTTTCAAGACTGCAGATGTTAACGAAAGTAAAAATGAGCTTAACAGAGTTAAAAATCAGTATGAAGAGATACTCAATGAAAATAAAAAACTTGAAGTATCAATTAATTCTGAGATTGATTTAAGAAAAGTTGAAAGCGTTGCTATAGCAGAGCTTAATATGAATAAACCCAAAAACAGTCAGATTGTTTATTTAAGCACACACCCTCTCGGTTACGGCGAAGTTATAAATGAGGATGATAAACGAGAAACCCCGGGCTTTTTTGCAAATGTTATAAAAAGCTTTACAGGTATATTTGCATATTCCAATTAGATTGTTTCATAGTATATACAGAGGCTACGCTAACGAAAAAAATTTTCTTTAGCGCTTCTTTGTTTTTAACGGCTTTTGGAGGTCTTTATATATGGCAGACAACACTACCGGAATAAAGAAAAGAATTGTGGCAATATTCGCATGCGTTATTGCTGTTTTTTTGCTTTTAACAATAAGACTCGGATACATAATGATAATAAAGGGTACAGACTATAAAAAGCAGGCGTTGGAACAGCAGACCCGAGACAGATTAATAACCCCGAAAAGAGGAACGATATACGATAGAAATGGAAAACCGCTTGCTGTAAGTGCATCGGTTGAAACAGTAAGTATTTCTCCCGTTACTGTAAGAAAATCCGAAAAAGAAGATGAAACCGCAGAAACTCTTTCCAGAATTCTTGATTTGGATAAAGATGAATTGCTGAAAAAAATCAATAAGAAAACATCTTATGAAATAATCAAGAAAAAGGTTGAAAAAGAAGATGCCGATAAAATAAGAAAGGCAAAGCTTACGGGTGTATATCTTGATGAAGATTCAAAAAGGTATTATCCTTACGGAAATTTT
>JAZOOC010000253.1:0-9710 GCA_045654825.1 Clostridia bacterium
AATGTAATCAACGCCTGAGTGGGAATATCTCTGTAACCCTTTTCATACAATGAATACTGTTGTTGTGTTATAAAAAGAATTTCAGCTATCTTTTTTTGGGAATAATCATTATCTTCCCTAAGCTCTCTTAATCTTGGATAATATGCCATACCAAACCTCCATAACATCCAAATGAATGTATTGACATTTTATCACAGCTGTATTATAATCTTTTTAACTTACATCCATACGAATGTAAGTTAAAATAATAAATATTGGAGGCACCTCAAATGACAAAGAAAACAAAAATTTTACTAACCGTCATAACTCTTACAGTATTAATTTTTTCTGTAACATTTGCAAAACAGAGCATCGAAAAAGCAGATTTAACCTTCAGAAATATAGTCGTAAAGGTTGATAACAAGACTGTTGTTTCGGACACAGAACCATTTATCTACGAAGGAAGAACTTATATTCCTGCAAGAGCCTTGGCAGAAACAATGGGCGGATATGTAGAATGGGATGAAGAAACCAACACTGTCAAAGTTTCTAATTTAACTAAAACAACACTTAGTGTTTTATCTCAGGGAATATATTATTCTATGAGAGGAGAAATTATAGGCGGCTTTGTTTTAGACTCACTCAATAATTTAATTAACCACAGAAACAGCCTTGTTCAAGATGCTGCAAATACAGCAGAACTTAAAGACGGTCATATTGCCACCCTTACCGAAACATATCAAACGCTTGATAATTTTAAAAACGAGTGGGCTGCTCAGTTTTATCTTGAATATTCCTGTAAGTATTCAAACTGTAATTATGAAGATTTAACTTATGCCCTAAATTGCTATAAAAATGCTCTCGATTGTGTCAAAGCGGGTTTTGAAGCGCTTAATTATTACAACACCGACAGCAATATAGCTTTACAAAATTATGCAATACAAAACGATAAAGCATATGAATATTATTCAAACGGCATTGATATTTTCCAAAAACATTCAAATATATTTACAGCTGAAGCATATTATACTGAATGATATTATAAAAGGAGAACGAAATTTTCGTTCTCCTTTTAATTTAATTCCGTCGGCTTTGCCGACACCTTCATTCCTAATTCTTAAATCCTGATTTCTGATTATTTACTGATTAACCTTTGAGCCAATTAGCAATATCACAGATTCTAATTCCTTCGTACTGATAGTCTTCGTATCTTGTTCTTGCAATTATAATTTTGGGATAGGCATCTTTGATATTAAGTAACGGCGCAACCTCGCGTTTGAAGGTTTTTTCACCTGAAATATTATCAGATACCTGAATATAAATTTTTTCATCACGTTTCATAGCAACAAAATCTATTTCACTCTTATATAGCACTCCTGCATATACTTCATATCCCCGTCTTAAAAGTTCAATAGCCACTATATTTTCAATTACTCGTCCGTAATCAATATTCTTCGTACCTAACTTTGCGTATCTGAAAGAATGATCACTGAGATAAAATTTATCATTTGACGAAAGATATTTTTTGCCTTTTATATCATATCTTCTTAGTTTATAAAAAGCAAAAGCATTACAGAGATAATTAAGATAATTGCCGACTGTTTTATGATTTATTATATCTCCCGACACATTCAAAGCATTTGCAACATTTCTTGCAGAGGTCAAATTGGAAATATTATCCATAAGAAAATCCGCAATTCTATCCATAAGGACAACATTTCTGATTTTATACTTTTGCCGGATATCTCTTACAATCAATGTATCGAATACATTTTTAATATAGTCATATTTCAGTTCATCATTGTTATACACATAAGAGCCTGCCATTCCGCCCTCTTTAATATATGAATCAAAAGCAGAGTAAACATCCTCATATTCTTTATACTGAAGATATTCTGCAAATGAAAAGGGATACACTTTAATTTCAATTGTTCTTCCTGTAAAAAGAGTCGCGAGATCCGAACTCAAAAGAAAAGCATTGGAACCGGTTATATATATATCGTATTGCTCTGAAGCATGAAGACTATTAATAGCCAGTTCAAAACACGGACACATTTGAACTTCATCAATAAGAACGATATTTTCCTTGCCTTCCTGATAATGACTCTCTATATAGTTATTCAAAGCATGATACTCTTTCAAATTTTCAAATTTAGATAAGTTGAAATTAATATGAACTATGTTTGCGCTTTGAATATTCTTATTGGCATATTCCTTTAACGCCTCTAACAATTTTGATTTACCACTTCTTCTTACACCGGTAATGACTTTTATATCCGGCGTACCCATAACACCGATTAATTTGTCCATATATGTTTTTCGGTAAATTAATTTCATTTTTCATCACCCTGATAATATTATATCCATTCTATTTCCCAAAGTCAACATTTTTTCATTTTTGGGAAATAGAATTGTTTTGATACAAAAAAGGAGAACGAAATTTTTCGTTCTCCTTTTAATTTAATTCCGTCGGCTTTGCCGACACCTTCATTCCTAATTCCTAATTCCTAATTTGTTATAGCCTTGCCGTATGGCATAAGGCTATCCGCAAATCCTAATTCCTAAATCCTAATTCCTAATTTGATATAGCCTTGCCGTATGGCATAAGGCTATCTGCAATTCCTAATTCCTAAATCCTAATTCCTAATTTGCTATAGCCTTGCCGTATGGCATAAGGCTATCCGCAATTCCTAATTCCTAAATCCTAATTCCTAATTATTTAGTAAGCTCTGCCACTACCTGATTAATAAGCTTTCCGTCTGCTTTTCCCTTTAATTCAGCCATAACGGATTTCATAATCATTCCTTTATTTCCTGTTGCAATTAAATCGGCAAATTTTTCGGTTATAATCTTTTTGATTTCATCTGCATCCAGCTGTTTTGGAGCGAAAGCTGAAATAATATCATAGTTGGTCTGATATTCAGCTTTTAATTCTTCTCTTCCCTCGGGGCAGGAATCTATCTGTTCTTTGATTGATTTTAATTCCTTTAATATTACTCTGTCAGTTAATTCGTCGGTAATATTATCTCTTACGCCTTCGTCGATAGCAACCTTTTTAACTGCAGCAATAAGATTTGAAATTGCGTTTTTCTTAACCTTGTCTCCCGCTTTCATTGCAGCTATCATTTCGCTCTGTAATTCTTTAAAATTCATTTATAATCATTCCTTTCTATTTTATAAGCTATTAAACATTTGTACTTTAGCGACCCATGAATTGCAAACAAAGTTTGCATGAATTGGCTTCACCATGAAGTTTCGTTATCACTCAATGAATTGTTTGCTTTGCAAACATTATGGTAAAACCGCAAGCGGTTTTGAATTTAATTTATGCCAAAGGCATACCTTAATGCAGATTTATCTGCACATCATGTACCAATGGTACAATTCATGAAATCATAGATTTCAATTCATGCCGCAGGCAATTCATTTGTTCTTACCCTTTGGTAAGAACAAATGCGCACCAGTCTTTTTCTGTTTTCATATCGACAATCTTATAATTTTCTCTGTCTATTATTTCTATTATTTCGGGGGCACGCTCAGATATAATTCCCGAAATAACAAGATAGCCGTTTTCTTTCATAAATCTTTTAACATCGGGCAGGAGTCCTGAAATAACATCGGCAACAATATTTGCGGTGATAAAATCGAATTTTCCCGAAACACCTGTTAAAAGGTCTCCCTCTCTTACCGAAATAAGATTTTCCATCCCGTTTAATGCGGCATTTTCTTTTGCTATTTTAACAGAAAGCTCGTCGATATCGATAGCTTCTATATTTCCTGCGCCGAAAAGTCCCGCACATATTGCAAGAATTCCCGACCCTGTTCCTATATCAAGAACGCGGGAGCTGTTTTTCATATATTTTTCTATATACTCTACACACATTTTCGTTGTTTCGTGAGAGCCTGTTCCAAAAGCCATTCCGCTGTCTAATGTTATAACCTTTTCACCCTCGCGTGGCTGATAGTCTTCCCAGGCGGGTGCAACTACTACATTTTTCCCGATTGGCAAGGGTTTGAAATATTTTTTCCAGCCGTTTTCCCAATCCTCTTCTTCGAGTTTTGAGATATTTAGTATAAAGCCTTGTTTTTCTGCTTCTTCTTTAACTTCAAAGGCTTTGTTATCATCATCAGTATAAGCTTTTACATAGGCTGTTTCCATATCTCTTTTAAATAGTCCGTCGTCTATGTAATCCCATCTTACCTGTTGTTTGTGTTCAATAATATCGCCGGGGTCGTCTATACTGACAGAGGGAAAGCCCATATTATCGAAAAACACCGATGCTTTATCTATATCTTTTCTGTTTATTTCTATAACAAGTTCATTCCAAAGCATATCAGTTAAAAAACTCCTTTATAGCATCGTGAAACTTTTTCTTTTTGCTGTGATTTGCGGTTTCAAAGGTTTCCTGGAAAGATTTTAAAATATCTTTCTGTTTCTGCGAAAGCTTCTTCGGAACTTCAACCGAAACGGTAATATACTGATTTCCCTTTCCAACACCTCTTACACTGGGTATTCCTTTGCCCTTTAATACAAAACGGTCGCCGTTCTGCGTTCCCTCGGGAAGCGAAAATTCTACCTTTCCGTGAATTGTAGGGATTATAATTTTGGCACCGAGTGCCGCTTCAACAAAGGTTACCGGCAAATCTATATAAACATCATACCCAGAACGGATAAATATTTCATGAGGCTTTATTCTTACTCTTATATATAAATCGCCTGCAGGACCGCCAAGCTTACCTGCTTCGCCCTCGCCTCTTAAAGAAACACTCTGACCATCATCTATACCTGCCGGAATTTTAACCTTGATTGTTCTTGATTTTCTTTTTGTACCCGAGCCGTTACAATCGGGACAGGGGTTTGTTATTGTTTTACCGCTTCCACCGCAGACAGAACAAGGACGGGTAGTTGCCATTTGCCCTAATATAGTTCTCTGAACTATTCTTTCCTGACCTGTACCTCCGCAACGGGAACATGTTTTAACATCGTCTTTTGTTTTTCCGCCGCTTCCGTTACAGCTTTCACAGGTTTCGGATCTTGATATGGTTATATCCTTTTCAACACCGAAAGCCGCTTCCATAAAGGTAATATCAATAACTTTTTCGAGGTCTCTGCCTCTCTGCGGGCCTGTTCTCTGTCTTGAGCCGCCGCCAAAACCGCCGCCAAACATATCGAATATATCAGAAAAACCGCCAAAACCGCCGAAATCGGAAAACCCTCCGCCGCCGAAACCTGCATTCTGATCAAATGCGGCATGACCGTAAGCATCGTATTTAGCTTTTTTAGCCGAATCAGACAATACCTCATAAGCTTCATTTGCCTCTTTGAATTTAGCTTCTGCCTCTGCGTTTCCGGGATTTACATCCGGATGATATTTTTTGGCAACTTTTCTGTATGCTTTTTTTATCTCATCGGCACTTGCAGATTTATTAACTCCAAGCACCTCATAATAATCTCTTTTTTCAGCCATAAATAATTCTTCCTTAAACTATCGACAGGGTCTGTAAAAACAATCAATTTTTTACAGACCCTATTTTTTTTGGGTGAGGAATAGGAAAAAAGATTCAGAATGAACAAACTGAGCCAAAACTTTAGTTTTGGGTTACCCGAAGCTGTATTGGTATACAGCGAGAGGCGAAGTTTGTTTATAGCATAAAGTTTTATTTTCCACCTCATCCGAGTTGCTTCGCAACCCACCTTCTCCTCAAGGCGAAGGCATACAGGAAACAGCTAATAAACAAGCTTTTATTTCACTTTATGCGTTCTGGACTTTTTTACATTCCTAATTATCTTTGTCTTCGTCAACTACAGTATAATCCGCCTCATAAGCACCGTTTCCGGGATCAGCCTGTGCACCGCCCATATTGGGATCTGCCTGAGGGCCTGCCTGCTGATAGAGCTTCTGTGCAAATTCGTAGATTTTAGCATTCAATGCTTCTGTAGCATCTTTTATAGCCGCATTATCTGTTCCCTTTAAGGTTTCCTTTAATGCTTCAATTTTTTCGTTGATAGCCGCTTTATCTGCTTCATCAAGCTTATCTCCTGCTTCGCTGATTGTTTTTTCTGCCTGATAAACAAGAGCATCTGCATTGTTTCTTATATCGATAGCTTCTTTCTTTTCTTTATCTTCAGCTGCAAACTTTTCAGCTTCTTTAACAGCCTTATCGATTTCCTCGTCGGAAAGATTTGTGCTTGAGGTGATTGTTATTTTCTGTTCGTTTCCTGTGCCTAAATCTTTAGCAGAAACATTAACAATACCGTTTGCATCTATATCGAATGTTACTTCAATCTGAGGAACACCTCTGGGTGCGGGAGGAATGTTTGACAGCTGGAATCTTCCTAAAGTTTTATTTCCTGCCGCCATTTCTCTTTCACCCTGGAGAATATGAATATCAACACTTGTCTGTGAATCTGCTGCTGTGGAGAATATCTGGCTCTTCTTTGTGGGGATAGTTGTATTTCTTTCAATAAGCTTTGTGCAAACTCCGCCCAATGTTTCAATACCGAGTGATAAGGGAGTTACATCAAGAAGAAGAAGGTCTTTAACATCACCTGCTAAAACACCGCCCTGGATTGCCGCACCGATAGCAACACATTCATCGGGGTTAATTCCTTTGAAAGGCTCCTGTCCTGTAAGCTTTTTAACAGCTTCAGCAACTGCGGGAATTCTTGTTGAACCACCAACTAAAATAACTTTGTTTATTTCGGAAGCCGAAAGACCTGCATCGCTCATCGCCTGTCTTGCGGGAATCATTGTTTTTTCAACAAGGTCTGCTGTAAGTTCATCAAATTTAGCTCTTGTTATTGTTATATCAAGATGTTTAGGACCTGTTGCATCAACTGTAATAAAGGGAAGATTTACATTAGCGGTTGTAACACCGGATAAGTCGATTTTTGCTTTTTCAGCAGCTTCCTTTAATCTCTGGAGAGCAATTTTATCCTGTTTTAAATCAATACCGTTGTCTTTTTTGAATTCAGCTGCAAGATAATCGATAATTCTTTCATCGAAATCGTCACCACCAAGACGGTTGTTACCGCTTGTTGCAAGAACTTCAAATACGCCGTCACCGATTTCAAGTATGGAAACGTCGAATGTACCGCCGCCGAGGTCATACACCATAATTTTCTGTTCTTTGTCTTTATCAAGACCATATGCCAATGCTGCTGCAGTAGGCTCGTTTATAATTCTTAAAACTTCAAGACCTGCGATTTTACCTGCGTCTTTTGTTGCCTGACGCTGTGAATCACTGAAATATGCAGGAACGGTTATAACTGCCTGAGAAATTTTTTCTCCGGTGTAGCTTTCAGCATCACTCTTTAATTTCTGAAGAATCATTGCTGAAATTTCCTGCGGGGAATATGATTTGTCGTCTATGGGAACTTTTTTATCCGAGCCCATATCTCTTTTTATGGAAATGATAGTTTTGTCGGGGTTTGTGATAGCCTGACGCTTTGCAACCGCACCGACAAGTCTTTCGTTATCCTTTGAAAAAGCAACAACAGAAGGAGTTGTTCTTGCACCCTCTGCGTTGGGGATTACTGTTACCTCGCCGCCTTCCATAACAGCAACGCAGGAATTTGTTGTACCTAAGTCAATACCAATAATTTTGCTCATTTTATATCTACCTCCATTAATTTGCAACTTTTACCATACTGTATCTTATTACACGGTCATTTAAAATATATCCGCTCTGAAGAACTTCAGCGATTTCCTGTTCTCCGAAAGAGTCGTCGTCTATATGCATAACCGCATTGTGAAGATTAGGGTCAAATGTTTTTCCCAAAGCTTCTATTTCTTTAACATTAAGTTTTGATAAAACCTCGTCGAACTGCTTTATTGTAAGCTCAACACCCTTTCTTACAGGGTCGTCTTCTTGTGCATGTGTTAAAGAAAGCTTTAATGTATCAATCACGGGAAGAATTTTTCCTACCGTTTCCGCAACTGCATATTCATACATTGCGTCTTTTTCCTTGGCTGTTCTTTTTTTATAATTATCGAACTCTGCCATTGTTCTTAAAAGCTGGTCTTTATAGTCCTCTTTAGGCTCTTCTTTTACAGATTCTTCTGTTTCTGCAGCTTCCGCTTCGGCTTCTTCTTTAATATCTTCTGCCTCAGCCTTTGTATTATTCTTTTTCTTTTTATTTTCTTCCAATTTATTCATTCCTTTCCAGTCCTTCGTTTAATGCCTTGGATATATATTCAATAGAAGAAACGGCTTTGCCGTAATCCATTCTTGTCGGTCCGATATAACCGATTGCACCATACAACGAGTCGGTTATTTTATAGGGCGAAAGCACAAGGCTTAGTCCCAGATTATCAGTTTTTTCAATTTCGTCTCCGATAAATACCTTTAATATATCTTTATTTATATTAGGAATAATTATTTCCTTCATTTTGTTTTTATCGTGAACAAGGTCTAAAAATTGTTTAGCTTTTTTAACCTCGTGAAATTCCGGAAGAGAAAGCATATTTGTTTCTCCGCTTAAGTACATTTCAGGACCGTTCATTTCGGTTATGGTTGAATATACAAACCCCATAATTTCAGATAATGCACTGTGGTCGTTATTCATTTTAACCGTAAGCTCTTCAAGACTTCTGCCGGTTATTTCCTCAATCGTAAATCCTGCAAGGTTTTCGTTGAGCTTTTCTTTTAATTCTTTCAAAAATTCAGTATCTATATCAAATTCAAGTCTTATATGTCTGCTTTTAACAATAGAGCTGTCGGTAACAAGAATAACAACAATATTTCTTGAATCAAGCATCATAAGCTCTATTTTTTTTATAGTTCCCTTTGTTAAATCGGGCGCTAACGCAACTGCGGTAAGTCCTGTATGCTCGGACGCAACCTCAAGCACCTTTTTTATATAAAAATCAAGCTCGCTGATTTTTTTGTTCATCTGTGCTTTCAAATTGTCTATCTCTCTTAAGGAAACAAGATATTTTTCCATAAGAGAATCAACATAAGTACGATAACCGAGATAAGACGGAACTCTGCCCGAAGAGGTATGAGGCTTTATTAAATATCCCTGCTCCTCCAAATCCGCAAGCTCATTTCTTATGGTTGCAGAGGACAGAGGCATATCGTGGGTTTTTACAATATGAGATGAGCCTACAGGCTCTGCAAAGCTGATATAATCGTCTATTACAGCTTTTAAGATTTTCTGTTTTCTTTCGTTAAGACTCATATTATTACCTCTTTTATTGTTTTAGCACTCTTACCTTTCGAGTGCTAACAACTATAAGATAGCACTATAAATCCCTTTTGTCAATAGTAAAAAGTCAATTTTTAACAGTTTCTTAATATTTGCTTGATTGGATGGGATTTTTATGATAGTATAATATTATAAAAGAAAAGGAATCTGATATTATGAATATTTTATATCTTATAAACTTTGCAGGTAAAGCAGGAACAGAAAAATATGTTGAAAATTTAGTTGAGGCTTATCACGGCAAAAAAGCTGAATGCTTTTTCGGATATTCAATACATGGTCCTCTTGCGGATAAAATGAAAGAGAAAAACATTCCCTCGTTAAGAGTTACGATGAAAAATCCTTTCGATTTATCTGCGGCAAAAAAGCTTGCCGACTATTGCCGTGAAAATGAAATAGATGTTATATGCCCGCAATATCCCAGGGAAAATGCGATTGCAATATTATCAAAGATTTTTTACAGTAAGCCAAAAGTTGTATTTACTTCTCATCTTACAATAGAATGTAACATTATATGGAAAAT
>JAZOOC010000254.1:0-11640 GCA_045654825.1 Clostridia bacterium
CTTTACTTGACAGCTTTACGGTTGATGTACCGGAATATGTAGCGCAGGATGCTGAATTGTCCGGAAATGTTACAACAAAACCAATTAATATAACTGAATTTGCCAGAGAAGCACACAAAAATGGTGATAAATATATCACAGTTATACTCTTTGCGGATAATACAGATTTTATAAGCAAACCCAGAGATACTTATCTTGGCCGTATCAAATATACAATGTATACAAAAGAATACACAAGTGTTGCTAACTGGGTGCCTTATATCTCATACAGCAAATTCGATTCAAGCTACACCGACTTAACCTCCATAGCACTTGACGGTGTTGAACTTGAAGGCTTTGCAGCAGATACCTTTGAATATGAAGTAACTCTTGATGAAGCAGTTATTCCTGAAGTTACAGCAACAGGTTCCGCTTTGGCAGATGTAAATGTAGTTCAGGAGGGAAATGTTGCAACAATTACTGTTTCTTCAGACGGCATGGCTTCAAAAACCTATACAGTAACCTTTATAGTTCCTGTGGTTGAACCGGACACATTATCTTCCTACGATGCAATTTCAGCGGATGTTGATACTGAATTAGATGCAACTGCCGGAACAATGTATACCAATATTGCAAACGGATATGCATATGAAACCGGAAGCGAAGAAGTATTGAAAAGAGCTTTTATGCAGATTGATATTTCTAAGTTAACAGATGCAGATAAAGCACAGGATATTTTACTCAATATCTTTGCAGAAAAAGTAGGTGCAGAAAGCTTTGATATCAATGTATATGGCTTAACTGCAACGGACTTAGGTACAGATTGGGATGAAACAACAACAGAGTTGGATAGTATTCTTGATCTAACTACTATGATAGAGTATTTAATACCCATTGCTACATTGGATAGCGAGAATGTAAAATATTCAATCAGCCTTAACGAGCTTATAGCTGCTGCTGAAGCTAACGGTGATACAAAAATAACTTTAGTATTCTCTGCAGATAACAGCGCATTTGCTGAGCTGGAAGCTAATGATAATATATCTAAACTTGTAATTTATACAAAAGATTGCGATATAGAAGCAAACAGACCTTATGTATCTTACTATCCTGTAATTGCCGAATAACCTCATATAAGGCTCCCTTGTGTAAAGGGAGCTGTCACGAAGTGACTGAGGGATTGTCAAAACAAGCAAAAGTAAATTTTAAAATTATGGAGGGATATAGAATGAAAAATAAAATACGCAGATTAACCTCTCTTTTAATTCTTATATCCGTCTTATTAACAAGCTTCCCGTCGGCGGTATTTTCCGCCGACGAGGAAAAAATGCCTGATTTCTATATGTTTGAAGGAGAAGACGGAATATTTGGAATAGAGGGCGGAGGAGATTTGCTCACTTTAGTCGAAAGTGAGGATGCTTCGGGCGGTGTTGCAGTTACCGGCAAGAAAACACATACTGAGCCCAACAGCTTAGGATATATCCCTCTTAAGTTTGAATTTGAGGCAACCGAAGATGCCAATTTCACATTCTGGTATCGTACAAAAGTATTCAGCGGAGGCTCGGATACAGCCTATTTTTCTCTTGACGGTGACCCTTTTGACGATATATGGATTGCTCAGCAGAGCGGAGTGTATGATTGGTTCACTTGGGAAACAAGACTGGTAAAAAAAGGAAAGCATACCTTTAACTTTTCTATAAGAGAATCCGCATTTACTTTGGATAAGGTTATTATAACTGCAGACCAGACCTATGTTCCGTTAGGCAAAGGTCAGGAGCCGAAGCCTTTCAAATTCGGCGAAAACGAAGATGAAACATGGACATTAACAACAAAATATCTCCCCTCGCATACACCAACCTATGGTCATCCGAGGGTTATGTTTAATAAAGACGATATTCCAAGAATAAAGGCTAACCTTGAGTGTGAAGAGCATAAAGAGGTTTACGATAAGGTTATCGAATTTTCTAACCGTCCTGATGGCGGAAAATATATCGGAGATACTACATACACTTATAATTATGCTGCATCTTATATAGAAGCAAACGCATTTTTATATGTCCTGTTCGGAGAAGAAGAAAAAGGAAGAAAAGCAATAGACGGGTTGTTTGATTACTATGCAACCCACAACGCAAAAACTCAGGATTTCCAGTATCGTAGTGCAGGATATGAAGCATTCATATCCGCAGAAGTATATGACTGGTGTTATCCTTTGCTAACAGAAAAAGAGAAGAAAGATATTATAAGCCGTGTAATATTAGCCGCAACCCAGATGGAGGTCGGCTGGCCTCCAATCAAGCAGAGCGGCGCTAACGACGGTCACGATTCTGAGTATCAGATTATGAGAGACTTATTCTCTTTTGCAATTGCGGTATGGGAGGATTATCCCGAATTTTATAATACCGTTGCAGGAAAAATTTTCAGCGAATATGTTCCCAAAAGAAATTTTTATTATGAGGATTCAGCCTTTCATTCTCAGGGTGATGCTTATGGGCAGTACAGATTTTGTGCCGAGCTTTATATGACCTATCTTTTAGATGCTATGGGAGTTAAAAATTTAATTCATCCAAATCAGCATCTTATGGCTTATCATTTTATATACAGACACAGACCCGACGGCTCACACTTAAGAGACTCGGATAACTATGATGTTCCTCTTCAGGGGGATCAGTCCACAGAGCCATTGTTCTTTGCGGGAAATTTCTATGAAGATCCCTATTTAAGACAGGAATTTTACAGAGAAACCGACTGGAGATTAAGAAACAATTCGGATGTTCTCTCTCCTGTGTTGTACCTTGCTTTAAATAAACCGGATGTAGGTCTTAAAACCTACGAAAGTCTGCCTCTTTCGATGTATGGGGGAGACAAGCATGGAGTTATGACTGCAAGAACAAGCTGGGACGAAGGCTTCAACGCAAATACAATGATGGTTTCGATGAAAATAATAGAATTCATCACAAGAAGCCATACTCACTTTGATTCAGGAACTTTTGAAATTTATTATAAAGGTTCTCTGGCATTGAATTCGGGAATTTATAACGGTCAGGCAGGCTTTGATATTGATGGAAATCCGGTTGAGAAATCTGCCAGCGGTACAATTCACGATGTAAACTATTATCACAGAACTATTGCCCACAACTCAATGCTTGTTTTCGACCCGAATGAGGTTCCCATAATGGGCGAAGCAAACGACGGCGGACAGAGAACACTTAAATGGTTAAATAATACGAGTGGTTATCACGATGTTGTAAACGACCCCGATTATGATTATGGTGAGGTTCTTGCAAGAGATTTCGGCGAAGATATGAATAAACCTGATTATACATATCTTGAGGGTGACTTAACAAAAGCCTATACCTCTAAGGTTGCCGACTATTCAAGAGCATTTATGTTCTTCAACTTCTTTGATGAGGTTTATCCGGGAGCTTTGATTGTTTTCGACAGAGTAAAATCCTCGGATGCATCCTTTAAAAAGACCTGGCTTTTACATTCCCAGGAAGAGCCTGAAGTTTCAGATAATAAAATAACTATAAGAAGAACTCAATATGATTATAACGGAAAGATGATAAATGAAACACTGCTTCCAAAAATGGATAATGCTGTTTTAACTAAAATCGGCGGTCCCGGAAAAGAATATTGGGTAAACGGTAAAAATTATATGGCGTTAAACGATACCAAAGGCTACGAAAACGGAAACTGGCGTGTCGAATTATCTCCCAAAAAGGCGAGTGAGCATGACTATTTCTTAAATGTTCTTCAGGTATCCGACAACACATTGGATCCAATTCCCCTCGAAAGCAAATATCTCGAAACCGATGAATTGATCGGTGTGCAGATAAAAGACAGAGTGGCATATTTCGGAAAAACAAAAGAAAGAAGCTTCAAAAAGCTTGCCGTTAAAGGTGAAGCTTCAGAGTATGAAACTCTGAAATATGTTGTAACCGGCTTAAGCGAAGGTGTATGGAAAGTATATGATAAAAAGGGTAAGGTGTTAAAAGAAGCAATTGTTCCCGAAAATACAGGAGTAATAAGCTTTGAAGCTCCTGCAGGCGAATATATTTTAAAGCCTACACCCTCAAGACAAACATATACAAAAGATTTGATGGATATTACCAAATATGTTTCAGAATCAAAACCTGTAACATTATTTAACTACAACAGCTATTACAGAACTTTGAAAAATTCTGTAATAAAGGAAAACAATGAATTTTATCTGCCGATTGAAGAGATGCTTGCAATAACAAGAAACGAAGGCTCAATAAACGGAGATATATATACAGTGAAAACCGGAAACGGCGAAACCGAATTTTCCTTAACAAATGATATTAAAAATGTAGACGGCGTAAATTATATTTCACTTGATAAGCTTTCAAAACCGCTTGAAATGAAATACAGATATAATAAAATTGCTGATATTTTATTTGCGGAAAGCACTCTCGGCGGAGCGCTCATAATCTTTAACAGCGGCGAGCCGGGTCTTGCAGAAGTAAGAGATGTTAAATGGACAGATGCTTTATCAAACGGAAACGGTTATCAGAGTGTTGACGGAGAAAGCTCAACTGCATGGATTTCTGCAGGTCACCAGTCTATAACTTATGAGCTTAAAAAGGAAGAAATCTTACATGCGGTTGAAATTAAGTGGGCGGCATCTCATACCAGAGTTCAGTATTTCGATATTGAGGTTTCCGAAGACGGTGTTAACTTTACAAAACTCTTTGAAGGCGGTTCAGACGGAAAATCAACAGGTTATGAAACATATAATATCGAACCGACAAAAGCGAAATTTGTAAGAATTTTCTGTCACGAAAACTCACTTAACGATAAAAACAATCTCCAGGAAATTCATTTTCTGGTAAAATAAAAAGGGAGGAAAAACAATGAAAAAAAGATTAACAGCAGCACTTCTTGCAGCACTTATGGTAATTTCATTATTTGCTTTTACCGGTTGTAAAGAAGAAACAAAAGGCGAAGCAGGTTATGTTATCGGCGAATATGGTGATACCGGCGGTATTGAACTTCCGATTGATACCAATAACACAAAAATCAAAATGATTGGTGTAACTTCTACAATAAATACAAACGACTCTGCAATTTTTACTGAATTAAGAAAAAGAACAGGTCTTGATATTGAAGTTGTAGCAATTGCAACAGCATCTCTTGCACAGAAGCAGAAGGTTCTTCTTGCAGCTAAAAAAGATATGCCCGATATTTTTGCAAATCAGTTATCCTGGCAGGAAGTTAACGAGTTTGGTATGCAGGGTGCATTTGAAGAAATTCTCCAGCATAAAGACGAGCTTCCCAACCTTAAAAAGATTTATTTTGACGAGCCCGAAGAACACGGAACAGATGCAGGTCAGGTTCAGTCTATGCTCGCTATCGACGGCGGACTTTATATGTTCCCTCAGTATGATATGAAAAAAGTTCTTCAGCACGGCGTATTATACAGAAAAGATATTTTCGATAAACACGGCATCGAAACATGGGAAGATGATGAAGGCTTCTACAAAGCTCTCAAACAGTTAAAAGAAGCTTATCCTCAGTCTACTCCCTTTATTTCCAAGCAGGGTATAGCAGTTTTAAGCTATATTGCACAGTTTAATAATATGCGTTGGCCCTATGAATATTACGATGATGATGCAAAGCTCTGGAAATATGGCGGAACAGACCCCAAATTCTATGAAATATTAAAGTTTGTTAAAAAGCTTTATGACGAAGAATTAATCGATCCTGAATTCTTAACCTGCACACAGTCTGCGTGGACAAATAAAATAACACAGAATGAAAAAGGCTTTGTAACAATCGACTGGATTGGCAGAATGCAGCCTTTAACAGAACAGGCTTCTGTTGATATTCCTGAATACGATTTAAGATTTGCAACTCCTTTCGGCGGCGGAAAAATGGTAACTTTATCTGTTGTTAATTCAGGGCCGGCAATTACTAAAAACGAAAACAGTATGCTTTCATTAAAACTTCTTGACTATCTCTTAAGTCCCTCGGGTGCAGAACTTATGACAATGGGTATCGAAGGCGAAACCTACAATCTTAAAGACGGTATGGCTGAATATATCGGTTTTGAAGGAAAAATCCCTGCTGTTACCGAGCTTGAAGATAAATATTCAATGTTCATAACAGGAACATATATGAGAATAGACAGACGTTCAACCTTCTTCAAGCTTTCTGAAAGAGAACAGGAAGCTACAGACTTAATGGTTAATAAAGAAGGCGGCGGATTCTGGCCTTTAGATCCGTATTTAACATATACTCCCGAAGAAGCAGACGAATTAAATCCTATACTTGTTGATTTAGGAAAAGCTTCTGAAGAGTTTGCAACAAAATATATCCTTGCAGAAAAAGTAAGCGATGCAGACTGGGATGAATGGATTAAAAAAGCAGAATCACTCGGCGTTAGAAAAGCAGAAAAAATATTGAACGCAGCACAGAAGAGATACGAAAAATCTAAAAAATAATTAAATAACCAAGGAAAAAAGGATGGATGCTTCTATGAAAAAAACAGCGGTTTTACTTATAATAACTTTAATATTGTCTTGCTGTTCTATGGTTGCTTTAGGTGATAATAACGGTCTTTCCGTGACTCCTGTAACCGAATTTTATGAAGACGGAAGCGAATTGAAGTTAGGGATTACTGTTTCGGTAGAAGCACCTGATTCAAATGCTTTCAAAAATAGAAGTGTTGGGCTGTATTTGTTACGGCCCAACACAACTGACTCAACAATACTTGAGTATCGTGCAGCATACCAGGGTAAATTCGACAAAGATGGAAAATGTACTATAAAATTCGATTTTAACGATACTCCGGGATATTATACACTTGGTATAATAACAGATACAAACTTAAGCAAAACTATAGAGAATTTTTATATTCCCGATCCGGCAGAATGCAATAGTTTTCTTGTTAGTGTAAATAAACCTGATGGTGATTCAGACAAGATAACTCCTGAAGATATGGCAATTAAGATTGCAACCAATCAGAATTTAACAATAGATAATACTGTATTCAATCAGCTTTCTACTACTGTTCAGGAAACAATATGCGAACAGATTTTAGGTGAAGTTGACCCCGCATCTCCAATGAGTATTAACGAACTTAAAGATACTTATGAGGAAAAACTTATAATATATGGCACTCGTGATTCAGATGGTGAAAGAGTGCGTAAAATTTTAGAATACTATGAGAGCGACGTTAATTTAAGCGGCCTCGATATATATACAGCATACTCCGGCCTTAACGATAAAGCTTTTGTATTTGATATGGTAGCTTTGGGAAGTCCTGCAGATATTCCTGCAATAAAAACTCTCTTTTATGAATCAGCTTTTATACAGATTATAAAAGAAGCTGTTTCCTATCAGAATATACTTTCTTTATCGCAGACATACAGAACAGGTCTTGGGGAACCGGCATTTATTTCACAGCTTGAAGCTGAAACAACTTATCAGGAAGATATAATGGACTATGTTGGTGAAAGACTTTCAGATGTTGATGATATGACAGAACTTAACAGTTTGTTTACCGAAGCCTTCGGAACAGACTTTTCTGACGACGGAGAAACAACCATAACACCTTCTTATCCGTTAGGTAATAACGGAGGCGGCGGTGGAGGTGGTGGAGGAGCTACCACTGTATCTCCTGATTTTATAAAAGATGAAGAAACTGCGCCTCCTCCTGTTATAAATACAGTTAAATTCAATGATCTTGACAGTGTTAAGTGGGCACAAACCGCAATCCTTTCCTTAAATGAAAAAGGTATCTTATTGGGCGACGGTTCAGGTAATTTCCGTCCCAATGATAATATAACAAGAGCAGAGTTTATAAAGATTGTTGTAGGTGCTTTTGACCTTGAAATTTATAGTCAGGACGAAATCGGATTTTCTGATGTAACAGAAAACGACTGGTATTTTGAATTTGTTAAAAAAGCAGTTTCAAATGGTATAACAAACGGAAAATCTGTTGAGTATTTCGGTGCGTCGGATAACATTACAAGAGAAGAAATGTTCACACTTATATACAGAACTTTAACCAAGTTAAAGAAGATAAACCCAGTTGAAACCGTAACCAAAAAATATTCCGATTTCAGTTCGATTTCTGAATATGCTAAAAACAGTATTCTTATGCTTTCGGAATACAAAATCGCAAACGGTTTCGAAGATAATACTATAAGACCAAAAGGCAACGCAACAAGAGCGGAAGCAGCACAACTTATATTTAATGTAATAGGAGTGATATAATGAAAAAAATACTTGTTATCTTGCTCGCATTTGTAATGAGTTTTTCTCTGATCACTCATGCAGATATGGATACAGATATTCCCGATCTTACCGAGGATAATATAAGAGAACTCGTTTTGTGCGGGATAACTGAGCATTTTGACACACAGGATGTAACTCTTAAGCAGGTTCTCACAAGAGGGGAATTTGCAGAGTTCATTTTCAGAACTTTTTCAAGTGTAACAACCGGTTTTTCTTCAGATAAGGTTGTTTTCTCAGATCTTTCTCCTGAACATCCTCACTTTAATCATGTAATGTATATGGTAAGTGCGGGATATATGGGCGGCTACGGAGACGGAACCTTTAAACCTGAAAACGAAATCAAAAGAAACGAAGTTATTAAAACACTTGTTTCTATTTTAGGATACGATTATCTTGCAAAGGCAAGAGGCGGTTATCCGATGGGATACGAAATCGTTGCTAAAACTTATAATTTATTAAACGGCGTTTGTTTTGACTATGAAGAATATATTTTAAAAGAAGAAATATTGAAGATATTAATAAATGCTCTTGATGTTCCGCTTGCTGTTATAGACGGAATAGACGGAGAGGATTATGTTTATACTTCCTATAACGGAAGAACTATAAGAACCGAATTCTTAAAAATGTATAAGGGTAAGGGTCTTGTTACAGCGAATGAATTTGTTGCAATAAGCGGTAATAAAGCAACAGGCAACGAACTTGTTGTTGACGGAAAATTAAGCTTGAAAATCAGTGATTTATCTCAGCTTAATTATATAGGACTCAATGTTGAATTTATTTATAAAAAAACAGAAGCAGATATAAACGAGCTTGTTTTGATGTATACAATCGAGCCTAACAGAATTTTAACTGTAAACAGAAGAGATTATGTTGATTATAAAACCTTATCTTCTGCCAACTTCCTTAAATATGAGGATGAAAAGGAAATCATAAAAGAAATTAAAATTCTAAAAAGTGCGGTTTATATTAAAAACGGAGAGCGTTTGCCTGCACCCTCTGCCAATGTTTTCAGTTCGGTTTCCAACGGAGAATTTAATCTGATAAGCACCAAAGACAACGGCAATTTTGATGTCGTTATAATAAGAAGTATGAAAAATATGCTTGTTGGAAATGTTGATGTTGCAAAGCATAATGTTTTTGCAAAATATGAGTCAGGCATATCTTTAAACCTCGATCCTCAGAAAAAGACTGTTGTAATAAAAGATGCCAATGGTAATCTTTCGGATATTTCGCAAATTAAGCCTATGAGTGTTATTACTTATATTGAAGGCGCTGAATATCTTGAAGTTTTCATTTCGGATAAAGTTATTTCCGGAGAGGTTCATATAAAAGACAGTGAATATTGGGAAGTTGAGGGTGTAAAATACTATCTTTCCAAGTCGCAGTCTTCCAACATTAAATTCAATGTCAAATGCTGGCTTAACTTTATGGACGAAATCGTTCATAGCGAAAATTTAAGTGTTGAAGACGGAACACTTGTATTTATGATGAAAGTGCATTATGATTCCGTAAGCTTCAATAAGAAATTCATCGGAAGATTTTTTAATCCTGCAACAGGTAAAATAGAAGATTATGAATTTGCAGAAAAAGTTAAGCTTGATGAGGATTATGCTACAGACGATTATGCTTCAATTGAAACTGCATTAAATACTATCATTGACGGAAGAGGCACTGTTGTTAAAATCTGGCTGAATTCAGATAATAAAATAACAACCGTAGATACTCCCGTAAGTATTTATACTCTTTTAGGAACAGAAAACGACGGCTTCTGTATGAGTAATAAAGCTAACTTCAATCTGGCAATGAGCTCTAATACTCTCGGTGGAGTAGGTTATATCAACGATAATACATATATGTATGCAATTCCTGCCGATGTAGATAATACCGATGCTTCGGAATTTATTTCAATATCTGTTAATAATAACTATATGAGAAACGGTCATGCGTATGAAAATGTAAGAATGTATTTCAACTCTAAGAATAATATGTATGCTGAATTTATAGCATTTTATGATACACCTTATGTTGATAATCCATATCGTTTCCCGGGCGTGTTTGAAAAACTTACAGTTGGTCTTAACAAATCAGGTGAAAAGGTATATAAAGTTTACTATACAGGTTCAAAAGAAGATTCGGTTGAAATCAAATATGATGATACTGAAACACTCACGGCGTTAAGTGCTTTGGTACCCGGCGATATTGTCACTTTAACAACCGATAAAGACGGAATTCTGCGTCATTACAAGATAATATATGACAGTCAGGCAGATGCGTTAACAGGTAAAAATGATCAATTCTATGCAACTCCAAGGTATGATATACTGAAGGTTTATGAAATAACATCCGATTATATTGCATTTACAAATTTAAACGGAGACAAATCATCTTATGAAAGATATAAATCTGATGCATTTAAAATAATTATAGTAAATCAGAAAAAAGAAAACAACATTGTAAAATCAGCACTTATACAATATGGAACTATGGCAGATGTTAATGTGGGTGATAATGTGTTTATCTATACAAGCCAGGGTGTTGCTCAGTGTATGGTTGTTTATAAATAGGAAGTGTAAAAATGAAAAAGACATACGGCTTCGGAATAATTGGCTGCGGAGTAATCGCAAAATGGCATTTAGAATCAATAGATGCAATAGATGAAGACCGTGCTCCTCTGGTTGATGTATATGAAGGAAAAAGAACGGTTGAAGTTATTCTTAAAGCTTACGAAGCGAGCAAGTCCGGTACAAAAGTTGTTTTATAACTGCATTAAAATTGGGCGTGGCGGTGTAAAAAAATTCATTTTTTTACACCGCCTTTTTTCAGGGGATAGGAAAAATTGATTCAGAATGGACAAACTGAGGCAAAGCAAAGCTTTGCATTCCCGAAGCTGTATGTGTATACAGCGAGTGGCGAAGTTTGTTCATAGCAAGAAAAGACTAAATTTAAAGAAAAATTGATTTTTTCAATTTTTCTACCTTCTTTAAACATCTTCTTATATTTTCAAACATAGGTAAATGCTTGGTTTTCTTCTTTTCTTGCGGTCTGAACTATTTTTACATCCCCAGCTTCTTTTTTTTAAGTATGCTTTAGCAGCCAATAAAAAACATTGCATTGACACAGAAAATATGTTATAATTATTTGGATTTTCCATAGAAATTTTTGTTTTGGAGGATTTTCGTATGAAATACGATGTAATTATAATCGGTGCCGGTCCCGGCGGCATTTTTGCTGCATATGAATTAATGCAGCAGAAACCGGAAATGAAAGTAGCTGTATTTGAAGCAGGGCATCCTTTAAGCAAGCGCTGTTGTCCTATTGATGGTGATAAAATAAAAAATTGTATCGGCTGTAAAAGTTGCTCCATTATGAGTGGCTTTGGCGGTGCAGGTGCTTTCTCGG
>JAZOOC010000255.1:0-3655 GCA_045654825.1 Clostridia bacterium
TGCTTCTTTCTGAGGACGGATATATAAGATTCGATGTTGTGGATAAATACGGAAAAAGAGCAAACAGCTGTGCTTATTTTTTAAGTGATTAAATAGTTGAAATCTATTGATTTTTTCGTCTTTAAGTAGTATAATTAATGGTTGATGATGCGGCTTTTCAGAAAGGGAGTAAAATGCTATGAAAATGAAAAATCTCGGATATTATGACGGAAAATATGACCTGATAGAAAATATGAGAGTTCCTATGAGTGACAGAGCATGCTGGTTTGGTGACGGTGTTTACGAAGCGACAGTAACAAGAAACGGTGTTATCTATTGTCTTGATGAGCATATAAACCGCTTTTATAATTCTGCGTCAATGATAGAGATTGAAATTCCATATACAAAAGACGAGTTGAAAGCGATTCTTCTTGAACTTGTTTCAAAAGTGGATACCGATGAAACAGATGGCGAAACCTTTCTTTACTGGCAGATAACAAGAGGAGCGAATGTGCCTCGTAACCATGTATTTCCCGAGGGCACAAAAGCAAATCTCTGGGTAACGGTTACTCCGAAAAAGCTTGCTCCTGTATGTCAGCGAGCTAAAGCTATAACCTATGAAGATATACGCTATTATATGTGTAATATAAAAACACTTTGTTTGCTTCCCAGTGTTCTTGCTTCCGAGGCGGCTAAAAAAGCAGGTGCTTATGAATGCGTTATGTACAGAAAAGAAGCAGACGGAATTAAAAACAGGGTTACAGAGGGTGCACACGCAAATGTTCATTGTCTTAAGGATAATACACTTTATACCGCACCGCTTGACAATCTTATTTTACCGGGTATTGCAAGAAGAAATCTCATAAAAGCCTGCAATAAAATCGGAATTGAGGTTAAAGAGGTAGCATATCCGCTTGAATTTCTTCTTGAAGCTGATGAAATTTTATTTACCTCAAGTTCCAATTTCTGTGTTGTTATAACAGATATTGATAATAAACCGGTAGGCGGAAAAGCTCCCGAAATTATAGACAAGCTTAAAAAAGAACTTACTGAAGATTATATTAACTACAAAAACTGATATAAAGGATGAAATTAGATGAGTACAAATTTTGCTACAAGAATGAGCGGAGTTAAAGGCTCTGCAATAAGAGAAATATTTAAAGTTGCGGGACAACCCGGTGTTATATCTTTTGCGGGTGGAAATCCTTCGCCTGAAACATTTCCTGCAGAAGAACTTAAGGAAATATCCGAAAGACTTTTAACTGAAAATCCCGGATTGTATCTCCAATACGGAATTACCGAGGGATATACACCTTTGGCGGATGTTTTAAAAGAACAGCTTATAAACAGAAAAATTTTCAAAGACGGAGATAAAATACTTGTTACCTCGGGCGGACAGCAGGCAATAGATTTATCCGCGAAAGCATTTTTAAATCCGGGCGAAGGTCTTATCTGCGAAGAGCCGAGCTTTATCGGAGCTTTGAATGCTTTCCGTACATATGAAGCAAAGCTTTACGGAGTGCCTCTTTATGAAGATGGGCTTGATACCGATGCTTTGGAGGATACATTAAAAGAAAATAAAAATATTAAAGTTTTATATATTATTCCCACTTTCCAGAATCCGTCGGGAATAACAACAACTCTTGAAAAGAGAATAAAAATACTTGAAATATGTAAAAAATACGGAATTATAATAATCGAGGACAACCCATACGGCGAATTAAGATTTTCGGGAGAAGATGTTCCTACTTTAAAAGAGCTTGACAAAGATAATGATACTGTTATTTATTGCGGAACTCTTTCCAAGGTGCTTGCTCCGGGGTTAAGAATAGGCTATGCCGTAGCAGATGAAAATATAATAAACAAAATGGTTGTTTTAAAACAGGTAAACGATGTTCATACAAACGGATTTGCACAAGCGCTTGCGTATGAATGGATTAAAAACTACGATTATGATAAGCATGTTAAGAAATGTGCAGAGCTTTACGGACACAAATGCAAGCTTATGCTTGATGAAATGGATAAAAACTTCCCCGATTTTGTATCATATTCAAGACCGGAGGGCGGACTTTTTATATTTGCAACCATAAACAAAGAGTGCAGCATCCCCGAATTTGTTAAAAAATGTCTGGACAGAAAGGTTGCTATTGTTCCGGGAAGTACATTTATGACAGATATAGAAAAGGATGTAAATACATTCAGACTCAATTATTCAACCTCTAAAGATGAAGATATAATCAAAGGTATCGGAATTTTAGGTGAGGTTTTAAGAGGAATATAATTATGGATAAAAAATTGATTTTAAGCGGTATTCAACCATCGGGAGTAATGACAATCGGTAATTATATAGGTGCAGTTAAAAACTGGCTTCCCATGCAGGATGAATATAATTGCCTTTATATGATAGCAGACCTTCATTCCATTACGGTAAGACAGGATCCCGTTAGTTTAAGAAAAAGATGCCTTGAGTTTCTTGCTCTTTACCTTGCCTGCGGTCTTGACCCTGAAAAATGCAGTCTGTTTTTCCAGTCACATGTTCACGAGCATGCAGAGTTGGGTTGGATTTTAAATACTGTAACATATATGGGTGAGTTATCCCGTATGACTCAGTTTAAAGACAAAACAAAAAATGCCAAAGATGCCAATATCGGCTCGGGACTTTTTACATATCCTGTTCTTATGGCTGCAGATATTCTTTTGTATAATGCAGATATGGTTCCTGTGGGTGTTGACCAGAAACAACATCTTGAGCTTACAAGAAATCTTGCAGAGCGTTTCAATCAGGCTTTCGGCGAAACATTTAAAGTTCCCGAACCCTATATCGCAAAGGTTGGAGCAAAAATAATGTCTCTCCAGGCACCTGAAAAGAAAATGTCTAAATCAGATGAAAATCCCAACGGATATATTTCGGTGGTTGACGATGCAGATACTGTTGCAAGAAAGATAAGAAGAGCAGTAACCGATTCCGAGGGAACGGTAAGACGCGGAGAGGGAAAAGCAGGTATTGAAAATCTTATGAGCATATACAGTGCTTTTTCCGGAAAATCCTTTGACGAAATTGAAAAGGAATTTGACGGTAAGGGCTATGGTGTATTCAAAGAAGCATTAACCGAAGTGTTAAATGATAAGCTTGCTCCTGTAAGAGAAAACTATAACCGTTATCTTGCCGATAAGGAATTTCTTACAAGTGTATATAAATCCGGAGCTGAAAATGCTTCTAAAATAGCATACAAAACATTGAAAAAGGTATATCGAAAAGTCGGTTTTGTAAATAAGGAGTGGTAAAATGATAGATTACAGCGTTATTCTCTCTTTTGCACTTGCATATCTTGTTGCTTTTTCCGTAATGCCTATAATCAGAGTATTCGCATTCAAGGTGAATGCTGTAGACATTCCTAAAGACAAAAGAAGAATGCATAAGCGCCCCATCCCTCTTCTTGGCGGAATAGCAATATTCATCGGTTTTATCGTGGGAGTTGGATGTTTTGGGGAAATTAAAGAAAGAGAAATTTTAGAAATTCTTCCACAATTGATTCCAGTAGAAAGTGTTGCTCTTTCAGGAAAAAAATATATTAGTGTTAATACAACACAAAGACTTGTTGCCATTGTTTTACCTGAGGAAGCAAGTGATAAATCATTAACTTATTCATCAAGCGATAATAGTATTGCAACTGTT
>JAZOOC010000256.1:0-7907 GCA_045654825.1 Clostridia bacterium
TTCATTTGCATCTCCACGAGCATATGAACCAAACAAGTATATTGATTGTACATTATATTTATCGGCAATAGGTTTTACTATATCTTTTATTTTTTCAATTGTATAAATAATATTTGACATATATACTTGCTCCTTTCACTATCGATTTCATTATTATTATATCAATATGCAGACAAAAAATCAACGGATTTAAATTCCGGATAAAAAAGAGCTTGGAAATCCAAGCTCATAATTTATTCTTTTCCGTCTATAAGATAATCATAAGATACACTAAAAATTTCTTTCAATGCCTGTATTTCAAAATCTGTAACATATCTTTTGTTGGTTTCAATACGGGTTATAACATTTTTATCCATATCAATTCCTGCAAGCTGAAGTTTACTTGCCAGGTCTCTTTGAGATAGTCCGGATTGTTTTCTTAAAATTTTCAGTCTTTCTCCTATTATATTTTTGCCATTAGCATCAGTTCTTTGTTTCATGATAAATCACCATATTAAACTTTGTCTCGTTTTTAGCATTTATTATGTTGATTTTACAATATAAATATGATACAATCGGTTGTAAAAGTGAGACAAATGGGTGATTGTATGTATAATGATATGAAAAAAGAACTTATTTCCAAATTGTTATCGGAAACAATTATTGAAATTATTAATATGTCTATGGATGATTTCGGAGAAAAAATAACGGAAGCTTCAGTAGAAATATTAGGAAAAATAGTAGAGATTGTAAAGAGTGAAGAGTTTGACGATTTTTCAGCCATGGAAGAGATTGTATGTGTTTTGGAAGAGAGTGGTATTAACTGTGGCGGAAGACATGATTTCTGAGTCGATATATTTGAAAGTAAACTTTTAAAAATGAAATAACTCCCATTTGGGAGTTATGAAATCTGTGCGACGCACGGATGAAGATTCTGCTTCGCAAAAATGAAATATTTTCTCTGGAAATATGAAGGATAAAACCATGCCATACGGCGGTTTTATATTTATGCGGAATTGCAGATTTATCTGCAATTCATTAAAAAAGAGCTTGGAAATCCAAACTCTTTTGCAGCTTACCAATCAATGCTTTCTCCGGTGGATATGTTTTTACCACATTTAAAGTCCATCAAGGCATTATCAAGTTCTTGTTTTTCATTGGGAAGAAGCTTAGTATAATCGGGGTCATATGCAAGTAACATTTTCTTTGTAAGCTCAAGCAGCATTACCTGATCATTTTCCGGTAAAATTTCAAATAAATTAATCAACTGTTTTGTATTATTTGACATGCTTTTTCACTCCTTAATATTTTTTATAAATATCTCCACGATTACCAACATCAGCAATAAACAGTATCACATTATCTTTGGTATAGATAACTCTGTATTGTCCAATTCTCAATCTGTAAATTTCAGCATATCCTTCTAATGGCTTAATATCACACTGCTCCGGAGCAATTATTAATTTGTTGATGCCTTCTTTTATTCTTTGCCTTTCTTTGGGAACTAATGAATTAATAAATTTTATTGCTCTTTTGTGATATATAATATCCATCAAAAAAACCTCTTATATTATATTATTAATCAGTTTACCATATTTTTTTAAAAAAGTCGAGTATTTTATTCGAAAAAGATAAGAAAGATATTGTCTATGTCTTGCATCAAACAGCGGATTTATATTTATGCGTTAAACACAATTTTTTGTGTTGTAAAATTATTGACATATTCTGAATTTCGTGATAATATAAGTGTAACAAGAGAAAACGACATTAGTTGTTTCCGCAAAGTTTTTAGGTTAAAAAGTTTAGCCGTCTACTTGGCAGAGTAGGCGGCTATTTCTTTATGTAAATAATAATTATCATAACTAATAAAGTAAATGACAACACATATTCCATAACAGACACCCCCTTTCATAGAGGTGTCGGAAACAACCGCCGCCGTTTCTCTTGCTACAACAATGATTGTATCATAAAATGGGTTATTATGTCAATTAATTGTTGAAAGATAAGGACTGGTTATATGACTTGTCTCAAACAGCGGTTTTATATTTATGCGGAATTGCAGATTTATCTGCAATTCATTAAAAAAGAGTTTAGAAAAGCCCGTCACTCATAAGGAATATTTGCCCTGAATACAACAATTTTGGCGAATTTTTGTATTAAAACCTCATTCAAAATTGAAAGTATCAGGGTGTAGTACAGTTTTGAATTTCATATTTTAAGAATTATACAAGGAACAAAAATCCCGTAATACTGGCGTATTTCGGGATTTTTTGACACAGTATAAACTGAAAATATGGCTTCAAAACCAATTCTTCCTTATGAGTGACGGGCTAAACCCAAGCTCTTTAAATTTTGCGTTCTGAATTTTGCACTTTGCATTTATTTCATCGCTTCTTCAATAGCAACTGCTACTGCAACAGTCATACCAACCATTGGGTTGTTACCTGCGCCGATAAGTCCCATCATTTCAACATGAGCGGGAACTGAAGAAGAACCTGCAAACTGAGCATCAGAGTGCATTCTTCCCATTGTATCTGTCATACCGTAGGAAGCGGGGCCTGCTGCCATATTGTCGGGGTGGAGAGTTCTTCCTGTACCGCCGCCCGAAGCAACAGAGAAATATTTTTTGCCCTGTTCGATACATTCTTTTTTGTATGTACCTGCAACGGGGTGCTGGAATCTTGTGGGGTTGGTTGAGTTACCTGTGATGGAAACGTCAACGCCTTCAAGATGCATAACTGCAACGCCTTCACGAACGCCGTCACAACCGTAGCAACGAACTTTAGCTCTTTCGCCGTTGGAGTAAGCAGTTTCTTTAACTATGGAAACTTTACCTGTGTAGTAATCAAACTGAGTCTGAACATAAGTAAAGCCGTTAATTCTTGAAATAATCTGTGCAGCATCTTTTCCAAGACCGTTTAAGATAACTTTGAGGTCTTCTTTACGCGCTTTGTTAGCACTTCTTGCAAGACCGATAGCACCTTCAGCAGCTGCAAAAGATTCGTGACCTGCGAGGAATGCGAAACATTTTGTTTCGTCTCTTAAAAGCATAGCGCCGAGGTTACCGTGACCGATACCAACCTTTCTGTCGTCAGCAACAGAGCCGGGGATACAGAAAGACTGAAGTCCGAGACCGATTTTTTCAGCAGCGTCTGCAGCTTTTGTGCAGCCTTCTTTAATTGCGATAGCAGCACCTACAATATATGCCCAACATGCGTTTTCAAAGCAGATAGGCTGAATGCTCTTTACTAATTCGTATACATCAATACCCTTGTCATCGCAGATTTTTTTAGCTTCTTCGATTGAAGAGATGCCGTGTTTATTAAGCTCTGCGTTGATCTGGTCTATTCTTCTTTCATAACTTTCAAATAAAGCCATTATTCCTTACCTCCTTTAATTATTCGTGTCTGGGATCGATTAATTTAGCGGCATCGTCAACTCTGCCGTACTGACCGCTTGCTTTTTCAAGTGCTTCGTTTGCATCCATACCTTTGCCGATGTTTTCCATCATTTTGCCGAGGTGAACAAACTTATAACCGATAACTTCGCCGTTTTCGTCAACAGCAAGCTTTGTAATATAGCCTTCAGCAAGCTCGAGGTATCTGGGGCCTTTTTCTAAAGTTGCGTATGTAGTACCAACCTGTGAACGCAATCCCTTACCTAAATCTTCAAGACCTGCACCGATGGGAAGACCGTCTTCCGAGAATGCAGTCTGTGAACGACCGTAAACAATCTGTAAGAAGAGTTCTCTCATAGCTGTATTAATAGCATCACAAACAAGGTCTGTGTTGAGAGCTTCCAATATTGTTTTGCCAACAAGAATTTCGGAAGCCATAGCTGCGGAGTGAGTCATACCCGAGCAACCGATTGTTTCAACGAGTGCTTCCTGGATAATTCCTTCTTTGATGTTTAAAGTGAGCTTACAGGTACCCTGCTGGGGTGCACACCAGCCAACACCGTGAGTAAGACCGGAAACATCTTTAACTTCTTTAACCTGAGTCCATTTTCCTTCCTGAGGAATGGGAGCAGGACCGTGATATGCGCCTTTTTTAAGAGGACACATATGTTCTACTTCAACTGAGTATTTCATAGAATATACCTCCTGTATAAAAATTCAATTTGCATCCTTTAAATAATAGCATATGGAACGAATTTTGTCAATTAATAATGTATAATATATTTGTTGGAAGGCTAAAAATTCAAATGTTGACATAATTAATCAGTAAAGGTATAATAATGGTAGATTCTTTATGAAAGGAATAAATAATATGAAAAAATTTTTAAGATTAAGCATAATAATTACTATGCTTGTTATGCTGCTTCCAACAATGGGGACACCGGAAGATAGCGCAGCTCAGTTATTTGCCAATCAGATAAATATTATAAAACCAAACTCATGTTCAGTAACAGGAGAAACAGTTACTCTTCTTTCGGATGTGGAGCTAACCAACACACTTTCAACCCAAAGCGGAGTAATATATTTAAATCTGAACGGATACAGTTTAACAGCTTACGAAGGACTTGCAGCAATCACCGTGGATTATGATTGCTCTTTTTATTTAGAGGGAGAAGGAAATGTTACTGGCGGAGCAAACGGTGGAAACGGAATAGATGTAATCAGCGGAGAATTAGTAGTAAACGGTGGTAATATCGTTGGCGGCGAAGGAACAAAAACAGCGCATGGAATTTATGCAAATTATTGTAAGGTTGTTGTAAACACAGGGAATATAACCGGAGGAGAAAGTGTAAATACTTCATATGCAGGCGGTGAAGGAATTCTTGCTCATTACGGAAATGTTTCCATAAACGGCGGAAGTGTAACCGGTGGTGATGGTGATAGCTACGGCGGTAATGGTATAAATGTTTCCAATGCCGGTGAATTAACCGTAAACGGCGGAGTTGTCACAGGCGGAAAAGGTAAGAGCAAATATCCCGGAAATGCTGTTGAAGCCGGTAATACCGGTAATATAACAATATATGATGGCTTGATAAAAGGTGCGGATGCAGATGCTAACGATTACGAGGGATACGGTTGCGGAATACACAGAGGAAATGTTGTTATGTATGGCGGAACCGTAATAGGAGGAAATGCTTCCGGCGTTACATCCAAAGGCGGCTCAGCTATTATGTATGGAAGTATAGTTATGCATAGCGGAAAATTACTTGGCGGTGATGGCGGGGCTGTTGGCGGTGAAGGAGTATACATACAGAAAAATAAAACCGCAGAAATATACGGTGGCGAAATAACCGGTGGTTTTGGTAAAACTCAATCGGGCGGATACGGAATATATGCAGATAACCATAAAGGAATTACAATATATGGCGGTAAAATTACGGGAGGAAACAGTAATTTTAACGGACAATCAGCTATTGATGCTGATAATGTTGTAATAAAGGGTGGAAAAATAATCGGAGGAAATGGCAAAAATGCTTATCGTGCAATATTTGGTAACGGCACTATCCTTTACAGCGGATTTATAGACGGCGGAGAAGGAACCCAAAAAATAAGCTCAGCAATAAGTAATGAATTTATAGTTGATAAAGAAAGTCTAGTTTATGAAAGTGACGATGGCAATGTATATTCTCTGACAGGAAAAACAACCAGCGATAAGAGATATTTAAAAGCAGTAAGCTGTATTCCCGCGCGATTACTTGCACAACAGATAAATGCAGTAAAAGCAGGCGCTTGTGTTTATGAAGGCAACAAAGTTACATTGCTTTCCAATATTCATCTTGCAGAAAGCCTTACAGTTTCATCAGGTGGGGAAACCATTCTTGATATTGGTGAATACAATATAACCTGTGATACTACGGTGAGTGCAATAAGCTTATTAGACGGAGCTTGTTTTGTAGTTGAAGGACAGGGAAGAATAACTGGCGGTGATGTCGGTGGTTATCACAAAGTCGGCAGAGGAATAACCGGTCAGAATGCAACTCTTTATGTAAAAGGCGGAATCATAACAGGCGGAAAACAAAATGAACAAAAAAGCACCGCAGGAGAAGGTATATACATAAAAAATGGTGAAATCGAAATACATGGCGGAGAAATTTACGGTGGAGAAAATTCCGCTAAAGAGGGAAAAGGCGGAACGGCAATAGATTGCGAAGCCGGCGAATTGGCTGTGTATGGCGGTTTGGTAACAGGCGGCAATTCCGAAGGTGAATATGGTGAAGGTGGTAAAGGTGTGAATATCGTCGGCGGAAAGATATCTGCATACGGCGGAATTGTTTCCGGCGGAAATAACACAGATTGGTATAGCGGAGACGGAATTTACACAAAATCAGGAAATGTTATAATAAACGGAGGAAGAATAACAACAGGACGGGGAGGTCTTTCTAAAAGTAAGGCTGCAATCAATGCTGATTGTTCAGATATTACGGTTAATTCGGGAACGGTAGAGGGAATTTCCAGCAATGATGCAATTCTCGCACCAAGTTCCGTTATAACAATAAACGGAGGTACAGTAACCTCTGAAAAAAGCATTGACAGAGGATGTGCTATAGCAGCGCCTTCAAGCAAAATAACTGTTGTTTCGGGATATGTTATCGGTAATGGATACGGTATCTATTCGAGTAATGGAACAGTAGTAATAGAAGGCGGAGAGATTAAGGCAGATAAAAGCAGCAGTGACTATGCTGCTTATGCTCCCGGAGGAACAGTAACAATGAAAGGCGGAGCTACAAAAGGTCAGCGCGGAATATCCGCCCGGACTGTTGAGATTTATAACGGGGAACTTGAAGGCTCTGTTTCCGGTAATTATATAACTATATATGACGGCATTATTAACGGAGGCGTTGGCGTATCTGCTGAAGGGATGATAAAAGGCGGAACTATTTCAGGCAGCGACGGAGAAACAGGCGAAGAAGCGATAATTTTAAGTCCTAACGGAAAACTGACGGTAGAAGGCGGTATAATTACCGGAGGAAATGCTTCCGACGGTGCAGCAGGACACGGCATTGTTTCGCATGGAGCTACCACAATAATAAAAGGCGGAAAAATTAAAGGCGGAAACGGAAATTCTGGCGGAGATGGGATATACGGAAGAGGTGCAATTGTAAAAACCGAAGGCGGTACAATAATTGGCGGTAATGGTACTGACGGTGATGGTGGGAACGGAATAAATCCCGAAAATCAAGGAACTGCAGATGTAAAAAATACAAAGATAGTCGGCGGAAACGGATTCAATGGCGGTTCGGGTATTGCGGGAGAAGTAATCGGCACATCAGTAAAACCTATAACAGTGACAGTATATAACAGTGAAATTATCGGCGGAAATGCTCTTGATGAAAATAGCAGAGGCGGATACGGAATTTCTGCAGTAAAAGGAGAAGCGGAAATTTCAGGAAGCATCATAAAAGGTGGAAAAGGAAGAACATCAGGGGAAGCCGTATTGATTACAAACGGAAAACTAACTGTTGATAATTCGGATTTATACGGTTCGGAGGATGATTATCCAAGTTCATCAATAAGCGCCGAGAAAGGAACTGTATCTGCTCATAACAGTAATATATACGGTGGGATTTCTTCTTATTATGGTACTGTAACAGTAACGGAAAGTAATGTATATGGTATAAATATTGCAGTAGAAAATACAGAAGATTATAATGCCGGCGAGGGCATTTACGCACCTTATGGAACAGTTATGGTAGCAGACAGTAATATATATGGTGGAGATATTGCTGCAGAAAAAAATATATATGACAGCAGAGGCGGAAGCGGAATTTCTGCAAGCAACGGAACAATTAAGGTAACAGGCAGTCATATATACGGTGGTAATGTTACAGCCGAAAGCGGAGAGTATGCTGATTCCGGTTATGGCATCAGCGCAGATTATTCAACTGTTGAGATAACAGGAAGTTATATATATGCAGGAAATGTTACGGTTAAAACTGCAAAACAATGTTCTTCAAGAGATGCGATAAGCGGG
>JAZOOC010000257.1:0-4476 GCA_045654825.1 Clostridia bacterium
ATTATCAGGCTGCGGTAAAGAAGAAATCGTAAATTCTCTTTACAAACCCGGGGTTAAAGTGGGAGATACAGGTGGGTTAAAGCTTCCCTTAACCGACAGTACAGAAGGATTAACCTGGAGTGTTAATTCCCCCTCGTCAACAGACGAAACATTAAACGCAAGCTTTGTTTTAACAAAGTTAAGAGAAATGACAGGCGTTAATGTTAAAATGATGGTATTTCCGACCTCAACCGCAAACGAGAAAATCAAGGTGCTTGCAGCATCTAAAAATCTTCCCGATATTGTAGGGCAGGGTATCGATGAAAAGGTTAAAAACGATCTTTGCCTGCAGGGAGCTTTCGCGGCAGTTGAAGACTATATTGATGTTCTTCCCAACTTCAAGGCAAAATTTGTAGACGGCGATGCAAGCTGGGTGTTCAACTCCTATAAAATGGGCGATGGAAAGCTTTACGGCTATTTCCCGTATGACTGGCAGAGAGATGTAAACACAGGCGTTAATTTATACAGAAAAGATATCTTCGAAAAACATAATATCCCGATGTGGACAAATTCCGAAGAATTTTATCAGGCACTCAAAAAATTAAAAGAGTTATATCCCGATTCCATTCCTTATACCGTTAAAACAGGAGACGGAACCTTCAGAACATGGTCTTATCAGTGGGGAATGTTTGCGCATTATCCCTACTATGACGAAGAAGCAAAAACATGGAAATATACCGATACAGATCCCCAATATAAAGAAATGCTCGACTTTATGAAAAAGCTTTATGATGAAGGCTTAATCGACCCCGAGTTTTTAACAAACACACAGGCTACATGGACTTCTAAAATGACCCAGGCAGAAAAATCCTTTGTAACAACCGACTGGATAGGCAGACTTGATACATTTTCAGCGCAGAGCGAGAGTGTTGCTCCCGGTTATGATTTGAGATTTGCTGAGCCTTTCGGTTCAACAGGCAGATACAAAGAAAATAATCAGATCGGTACTCCCAAGCATGTATCCAAAAACGAAAGAACAGAAACAGCATTCAAGCTTCTTGATTTCTGCTTCTCACCCGCAGGCACAGAGCTTATAACAATGGGTATCGAAGGAGAAACCTTCGAGCTTGATGAAAACGGAATGGCAAAATATATTGAATTTACAGATTCAAAACCCGATTCAAGAATGCTTGAAGATAAATACGGAATGTTCGTTGAAGGAATGTATATGCGTTTCGACAGAAGAAGTACATATTTTAACTTCACCGAAAGAGAACAGGAAGCACAGGACTTTGCAAAAGATAAGAGCAAACTTGAAAAGCTTGATCCTATTCTTATCTTCAATGAAGAACAGACCGCAGAAAATGCAAAATATCTTGCAGCACTCGATAAAGCAGGTAAAGAATTTTCAACAAGATATATTCTTGGCACTGAAACAGGCAACGAAGCATGGGAAAAATGGGTTCAGAAAGCTAAACAGCTCGGAAGCGAAGAACTTATTAAAAACTTTAACGATGCTCAGAAAGAATATGATAAATAAGAAAGGAATTTGTTAATTATGAAATTAAAAAAATTATTGGCAGGTTTAGTTGCAATGGCAATGATTTTCGCGATTCCCTTAACAAGCCTTGCAGAAGTGATGAATATTAAGTCTTTCTACAGCGAAGAAGATGATATTCTCTGGTATGTAGGAAAAATTGCAGATGACGATACCGAAGGCGGTATTGAAATTGACGGTGTAAAATACAGCATCGACGAAGATGCAGATGATGATTTTAACAAAACTGAAATCTCAAAGGTTATGGGCGGTTTTGCTATAGGCTTTAAAAACCTCGGTAACCTCGCAAAAAAAATCGTGGCAAAGCCTTATGCGATAAATGCAAACGGCGAAGCCGTATACTATGGAAAAGATTTTATCTATGATCCTTCCGAAGCAAGCGCTAAAGCGGTTTTAACATCTGTAACAACCGCGTCGGGTGTTATAACACCTGCGTTTTCTTCAGATGTTACAAGCTATAATATAGGACTTATAAGCGAAGAAATTCCCGAACTTACATTTGAAGCTGCCGAAGGCTTTAATGCAGTATTAACACCTGCAGAAAAAACAGGGGATACTGCAATTATCACAGTAACTGATAATAAAGGCAGAGTAAGAGAATACTCCTTTAAATATCATCTTATCAATGCTATTGAAGATGTATCAACAATCAATGCAACAGACAGCTATATGATAAAAGCAGATACAAGAACTGAAAAAATATCACTCCCAGGCACTTTCAGTTATTATAACTTTAATACTACAACTCACGCTGATGCTGAAGCACCAAGTGATCGTATTACCTACTGGAGAGAATCCGAAACCGGCAATTCTAATGGTACATATGATATGGAAATTTATAAATTCAGCTATGCAGATACTGATTCATTTGATGCTTTTGGAAAATTCACATTTAGTGTTGCTTATGCAGGCGGTGTTAAAAGTGAGCAAGCTGAACAGAAATATACAGTTTCTGCTTTTTCAATTGAAAACAATAATATAGAAAGAGAACAGCTTAAACCGGCTATCGACGAAAATATTTCAGACAATTCGAGATACGATTATTCTGTAGCACAAGGTGTTGTTAAAGCTTCCGATATGAAAGTCGGAAAAATTGTTGGCAGCACAATTGTAACAGGTGAAGAATTGCTCGAGGGTAAAGAAGGAACACTTATAGATATTGATGTTACCGACTATGTAAGAGCAGAATTGCTTAAAGGTAAAAAAGATATAAGCATCGGTATAACCATAACAGGTCTTGAGAAGAATTTCAACAACACCGGTGAGTTTTTAAGATTATACCGTGCCCCGAAAATTAATTCCAATGCAAAATTCACTCTTAAATGCGAATCCCTTGATTTCTCTGCTTATCTTGAAACTGCGGAAATTGCAGAAACAAGCGGTGCGGTAATGTTGCCGGCATTTGATAAAACAATCAAAAAATACTATATCGGCGTTCCCGAAAATGAAGCACTTCCCATAATAACTGTCAAAGGCGAAGATGGAACAACTGTTGAAAAAACAGCCGAAGCTTCCGCTATAGGAGAATCAACAAAATATCTTGTAACCTCTTCAAGCGGACTGGGTACAACAGAATATGAATTTGTTTATGAAACAATAGCAAAAACGGAAAAAGCATCATCGCTTTATGCAGTACAAACTCAGAATCTGTATCCAAACGGCAAAGCTTGGGCTTACTCCAATACAACTCGCAATGCATTATATTATTATTCAAACAAAAATAATAACATTTACGGTATAACAAGATTTGAAATTCCCGAAAATGCAAGTAAATATGATGATTATGTTATTGCTCTTAAAACAAACAAATCGTTATATGGTATTTCTGCAGAAACCGAGCTTACTTTTGAATTTAATAAAGTAAAATGGAATAATACATGGACCAAAGCTGCAGCAGGCACAATCCTGGATGGCTTTGAAATCGGCGAATCCCTTGGAACAGATACACTTTCTTCAAGCGATTTTGTTACAACAAGTCCATGGTATACAAAAGACGGATATATCTATTGCGATGTTACTGACTATGTTCGCGAAGAAATGGCAAAAGGTAACAATTATATCAATGTTTCAACTAAGTTAGTAAATGTGACAAATTTTGAAAACAGAAATGAAGATGCTAATGGTAATAAAGTAACAGCAGTTTATGTTTTCTATTATAATGAAACAAATGCAACACAGGCAGACAAACCCGCATTACTCGTTAACCCATCCAAGAAAGATGATGAAACTGCTCGTCTTGCTGAAGCAGGTATATCTGATGAAGCAAAGTCTAAAGGAAATATATTCCTTCCCACGTTTAATAAAAATACATTTGAGTATTATATTGGCGTTCCCGAAGGTTCAGAACTTCCTCAAATAACCTGTGCAAGCGAATATGGAACACCTGTAGCTGAAGTACAGACCGCCCAAGCAATAGGTGATGAAACAATAATTTCTGTTACTTCACTCAATGGATTAGTAACCAAAGAATATAAGTTTATTTATGAAACCATAACAACAACAGGAACTGTGAATGTTGATGCTGTAGAGTCTCAGAATATCAGACATAGCGGCACTTCTTATTACAAAGATAACACTTATGACGGTGTATTCTATTATGGCTCGGAAGACCAGAAAAACAATATCTATTCAATAACAAGGTTTGAAATACCTCAAAATGCAAGTAAATACGATGATTTTGTTGTAGCTTTCAAAGCAACATCAAATCCTGCTTCTGTGCCAAGTGATACAACTCTTACATTCAAATTTAATAAGGTTAAATGGAACAATACATGGGAACGCGTTAAAGATAGTTCTACAACTATTACCGGATATGAAATCGGAGATGTTGTAGGAACAACAACTCTTTCAACAAGTGACTTTGCAAGCGGAAGCAATTGGATTTCCAACGGAAGATATTTCTATTGCGATGTAACTGATTATGTTCGTGATGAAATTGT
>JAZOOC010000258.1:0-23086 GCA_045654825.1 Clostridia bacterium
AAATGCAGAATTAATTGAAAATGGATAATTGATAATTGAAAATTAAGGTGTGCTTCGCACGAATTAGATTTCGTCGGCTTTGCCGACACCTTAATTCTGCATTCTGAATTTTGCATTTTGCATTTAAATATCCGCCAATTGAATAAAATATTTATTTACTCTTGCAAATAACAATCCTTTTATGGTATACTATTATGAAAGGATTGTTTTTATATGCCTAAATTTTTTGTTGAGCCTTACGATGTAGACGAAAAAATATATCTTACGGGAGATAATTATCATCACTGCATAAATGTTTTAAGACTTCGCGAGGGTGATAAAATAACCGTATGCGACGGCAGTCTTAAAGACTATGAAGCGGAAATTTCGGAAATTTTATCCGACCGTGCGGTTTGCGAAATAATTTCAGAAACAGAAAACGACCGTGAGCCGTCAGTTTCGATTTCACTTTTTCAGGGTCTTCCCAAGGGAGATAAGATGAGTCTTATCTGCGAAAAGTGTGTAGAAGCGGGAGTCTTTGATATTTTTCCCGTTGCGTTAAAAAGATGTGTTGTAAAACTTGATAAAAAAGACTATCAGAAAAAAAGAGAGAGGCTTTCAAAGATTATTCTTTCCGCCTCCAAACAGTCAGGACGCGGTATAGTTCCCGAAATTCATTCTCTTTGTTCATTTGATGAAATGATAGCTAAAATAAAGGACTACGATTTATTCTTGTTTCCTTATGAGCTTGAAGAAGAGGTTTCTTTAAAATCCAAAATTAAAGATTTTAAAGGAAAAACCATTGCTCTTGTAATTGGCCCCGAGGGCGGATTTTCCACCGAAGAAGCCGAAAAGCTTATTTCTTCGGGAGCGGTAAGTGTATCTTTGGGAAAGAGAATACTCCGTACCGAAACTGCAGGAATGGCAACAATATTTAACATATTATATGAATTATCATAACACAAATTTTAAAAATAAAAATATATTTAAGGTTTTTAAAAAGAGGAGAGAAACAAATGAAAAAGAACACAAAATTTGCTGAAAATGCAAAGAAAAGAATTGCCAGAGAAAAGGAGCTTGAAAGACTCTCAAACAAAGAACTTATTGTTTTTACATGCGGTCTTGTTGCTGAGATAGTTTTAATGTTCTTCTATTCTGCATTAAAAAGTGCAGTTGCAGTTAAGGCAGGCTGGACTCTCGTTGTTTTATCGGGCGTATTTATGGCAGGCTTTATAGCACTTCTTGTAAGCGGAATAGTTCTCGCAAAGAAAGGCGATAAGAAAGCAGCATCCCTTAAAAACTGGAGCTTCCTTTCACTTGCGGCTTCTTTAAGCGCACTTTTGATTTCTTCCGGAAGAATAATCGCTGCAATTGCTGAAAAAACCGGTTGGGACCTTTCCGTAAGCTGGGGAAGATTCTTTGTGTACGGACAGTATCAGCCAAAAAGCATGGCAGTTTATTTTATGATAGCTGTTGCTGTTTATGTTATCGCTGCTATGATTTATTTTGGTGTTAAATCTTATAAAGTTAAAAAAGGCTAATCAGGTGACTATTATGAAAAATTCAGAAAAAACAATGGAGAAAATCGTTTCCTTATGTAAGGGAAGAGGATTTGTATACTCCGGCTCGGAAATATACGGCGGACTTGCAAATACATGGGATTACGGTCCTTTGGGTGTTGAGTTTAAAAACAATGTTAAAAAAGCATGGTGGAAAAAATTTGTTCAGGAATCTCCTTATAATGTAGGTCTTGATGCAGCAATTCTTATGAATCCCAAAGTTTGGGTGGCATCGGGTCATGTTGGCGGATTTTCCGATCCTCTTATGGATTGTAAAGATTGTAAAACCCGTCACCGTGCAGACAATCTTATAGAAGATGCAACAGGAGAAAATCCTGCAGGCTGGTCTAATGAAGAAATGCTTGCTTATATTAAGGAAAAGGGTATCAAATGTCCTAACTGCGGATCGGATAACTTTACCGATATAAGAAAATTCAATCTTATGTTCAAAACTTTCCAGGGTGTTACAGAAGATTCAAAAGCAGAACTTTATTTAAGACCCGAAACAGCTCAGGGTATCTTCGTAAACTTTAAAAATGTTCAGAGAACTGCAAGAAAGAAACTTCCTTTCGGTATCGGACAGGTTGGTAAATCTTTCAGAAACGAAATCACTCCCGGTAACTTCACTTTCAGAACCCGTGAGTTTGAACAGATGGAGCTTGAATTCTTCTGCAAGCCCGGTGAAGACCTTAAATGGTTTGATTACTGGCAGGAATACTGCAAACAGTTCCTTTTAAGCCTCAATATAAAAGAAGAAAACATAAAATTCAGAGCACACGAGCAGGAAGAGCTTTCTCATTATTCAAATGCTACCACCGATGTTGAATATCTTTTCCCGTTCGGCTGGGGCGAATTATGGGGCATTGCAGACAGAACTGATTTCGATTTGAAACAGCATATGGAACATTCGGGAGAATCTTTGGAGTATTCAGACCCCGAAACAGGAGAAAAATATATTCCTTACTGTATCGAGCCTTCTCTCGGTGCAGACAGAGTTGCACTCGCTTTAATTACAGAAGCTTACGACGAGGAAGTTGTTGATGAAGAGAAAAACGATGTAAGAACCGTTTTAAGATTCCATCCCTTTATTGCACCTGTTAAATGTGCAGTTCTTCCTTTATCCAAGAAGCTTTCCGAGGGTGCCGGAAAAGTATATTCGATGCTTGCTTCAAAATTCAACTGTGAATATGATGAAGCGGGAAGTATCGGTAAAAGATACAGAAGACAGGACGAAATCGGTACTCCTTTCTGTATTACTTACGATTTTGAATCCGAAGAAGATAAATGCGTAACAGTAAGAGACAGAGATACTATGGAACAGATCAGACTTCCCATAGATGAACTTGTAGCTTATGTTGAAAAAAGACTGGAGTTTTAATAATGCCTGCAGTTGAAACAAGAAAAGGAATTTTAATATCCCTTTTAAAAAGCCAGCTTTGGTGCTCGCTTATAACTTTTGTGCTTACCATCTCGGCTTTTAAATGGTTGTATGCACTTGAATGGGGAATAATAGTTCTCTTTTCGGTTGCAGCTTTTGTATGCTTGTTTTCCGGAGTGTATTCCTATACTTACAGTCAGGCAAAAATTGATTTGAGAGATAAGGGGAAATTCGACTGGCTTATGCCTCTTAAAATTTCTGCGACTTCGGGACTGTTGATTTTTGTTCCCGCGGCGATACATATTATTCTGACAGTAATTTCTGCTGATGTCGGTTCGGTTTTCGGACTTGTTGCAAAATTCTGGAACTACCCGTTTTTCTGGTTCTTTTACGGAAGAAATGGTGACTTCTTCAATTATACTGCAATAATATGTTTTTCTCTCGCACCTGTTTTGGTGGGGTATATTTCATACTACCTTGGAATAAAAAGATTTTCTTTTACACAAAAGCTTGATAAGGTTATATATAAAAAATGAAAACAACGGGATTTTCCGCGAAAAAGCGGAAAATCCCGTTGTTTAATTAGGAATTAGGAATTAGGAGTTAATTAAATGCAGAATTCAGAATGCAAAATGCAAAATTATGGTGTCGGCAAAGCCGACGAAATTAATTTGTGCGAAGCACACCTTCATTCCTAATTCCTCATTCCTAATTCCTCATTGTTAAAACTTGTCAATCCGCCAATTTTACCAAACTTTCAGACCATTATTTTGCCTATTGAGTATTTTGCATAAAAATTTTTAAAAAATTTCCAAAAAAGTGCTTGACAATGGAAAAACCTTGTGATATGATTGTATGACGGTTTAATGGGGTACTATTTCCAAAATTTGTAAACATAAATCCCCCTGAATTTTTAACGAGGTGATAATTGTGGTGCATCCGGTTTCTTACGGGAAAACGAAGAGGATGAATTTTTCAAGAATCGACGAAGTTTTAGCTCCTCCCAATCTTATTGAGGTGCAGAAAGATTCTTATGAATGGTTCAAAACAGAAGGCATGAGAGAAGTTCTTGAAAACATCTCTCCTATTGTCGACCATATGGATAAATATGTGCTGGAGTTTGTTGACTTCAGTTTTGATGACGAGCCCAAATATTCGGTTGCCGAATCCAAGGTTCGTGAAACTACCTATGCAGTTCCTTTAAGAGTTAAAGTAAGACTTATCAATAAAGAAACAAGCGAAGCTAAAGAACAGGAAGTATTCATGGGCGATTTCCCGCTTATGACAGATTCAGGTACTTTTGTTATCAATGGTGCTGAACGAGTAATCGTAAGCCAGCTTGTTCGTTCCCCCGGTATTTATTTTGGTATGGAAAGAGATAAATCGGGAAGAAAGCTCTTTAATTCAACTGTAATCCCCAACAGAGGCGCATGGATAGAGCTTGAAACCGATCCCGCAGATACATTCAGTGTTAAAATCGACCGTACCAGAAAACTTCCCGCAACAGTATTTTTGAGAGCGTTAGGTTATGGAACTAACCAGGAAATCAGAGATATTATGGGTGAAGACGAGCTTCTTATTTCCACTATGGAAAAAGATGGTGCTGAATCTTATGAAGACGGACTTCTTGAGGTTTATAAGCGTTTAAGACCCGATGAACCCCCTTCAGTAGAAAGTGCACAGACTCTTTTAAATAATCTTTTCTTCGATCCAAGAAGATACGACCTCGGCAGAGTGGGAAGATATAAATTCAATCTTAAGCTTTCATTTGCAAACCGTGCAATCGGTAAAATTGCAGATGAAGATATAATATGTCCTTTAACAGGCGAAATAATTGTTTCAGCAGGAGAGCCGATTACAAAAGAAATTGCAAAAACTCTTGATAACTCCCCTGTAAACAGAATTAATGTAAGACTTGACGACGGCAAGGTTATAACCCTTATTTCCAACGATACTGTTGATATCGGTTATGTAACAGACCTTAATGTTGACAGAGAAATTATAAACGAAAAAGTTAAGTATTCGGTACTTATGGAAATCCTCGAAAGAAACGAGGGAAGAGATGCCGAAGATATTATAGAAGATATTCATTTCTCAAAAGAACTTCTTATTCCTAAAAACATTACTGTTGAAGATATAGTTGGTACACTTAACTATTTCACAACTCTCTTCCACGAAGTTGGTAATATCGACGATATCGACCATTTAGGAAACAGAAGACTCCGTTCAGTAGGCGAACTTTTACAGAATCAGGTAAGAGTTGGTCTTGCAAGAATGGAAAGAGTTGTAAGAGAAAGAATGACTATCCAGCAGGATATGGATATGATAAATCCTCAGGCTCTTATAAATATAAGACCTGTTGTTGCAGCTGTTAAGGAATTCTTCGGAAATTCACAGCTCTCACAGTTCATGGATCAGACCAATCCGCTTGCAGAGTTAACTCACAAGAGAAGACTTTCTGCATTGGGACCCGGCGGTCTTTCAAGAGACCGTGCAGGCTTCGAAGTTCGAGATGTTCACCACTCCCACTACGGAAGAATGTGTCCTATCGAATCTCCTGAAGGTCCTAACATCGGTCTTATCGGTTCTCTCTCAACTTATGCGAGAGTTAACCAGTACGGTTTTATGGAAGCTCCTTATAGAAAGGTAGACAAAGAAACCGGCAGAGTTACAGATGTTGTTGAATATATGACAGCTGATATAGAAGACCAGTTTATTATCGCACAGGCAAACGAGCCTTTAGATGAAAACGGTAACTTTGTAAGAAGTGTTGTAACTGCAAGATATATGGACGAATTTTTGGAAGTTAAACCTTCAAAAGTCGATTATATGGATGTATCGCCCAAGCAGATGGTTTCTGTTGCTACTGCAATGATTCCCTTCCTTGAAAACGACGATGCTAACCGTGCGCTCATGGGTTCAAACATGCAGCGTCAGGCAGTACCTCTCTTAACATCAGATTCACCTATCGTTGCAACAGGTATGGAATACAGTGCTGCTCTTGATTCGGGAGTTGCTGTATTATCTGATTACGACGGTGTTGTTCAGTCAGTATCCGGCGACAGCATTGTTATTAAACCCAATAAGGGCGAAGCGAAGAAATACGAGCTTATCAAGTTCAAGCGTTCCAACCAGAGTACCTGCATTAACCAGAGACCTATCGTGTTCGAGGGTGAAAAGGTTAAAAAAGGTCAGGTTATTGCTGACGGACCTTCAACCTCACAGGGTGAAATCTCATTAGGTAAGAATATTCTCATCGGATTTATGACCTGGGAGGGTTATAACTACGAGGATGCTATCTTAATCAATGAAAGAATAGTTAAAGAAGATGTGTTCACTTCAATACATCTTGAAAAATATGAAATAGAATCAAGAGACACAAAGCTCGGGCCCGAAGAAATCACAAGAGATATTCCCAATGTGGGCGACGATGCGTTGAAAGACCTTGACGAAAGAGGTATCATAAGAATAGGTGCTGAAGTAAGAAGCGGCGATATTCTTGTTGGTAAAGTATCTCCCAAAGGTGAAACCGAAGTTACCTCCGAAGAAAGACTCTTAAGAGCGATATTCGGTGAAAAAGCAAGAGAAGTAAGAGATACTTCTTTGCGTGTGCCTCACGGAGAATCGGGTATCATTGTTGACGTTAAAGTATTTACAAGAGAAAACGGCGACGAAATGGCTCCCGGTGTTAATATGATAGTAAGAGTTAATATCGCGCAGAAGAGAAAAATCTCTGTCGGCGATAAAATGGCGGGCCGTCACGGTAATAAGGGTGTTATTTCAAGAATACTCCCTGAAGAAGATATGCCTTATCTGCCCGACGGTACAACTCTTGATATAGTTTTAAACCCCCTCGGCGTTCCTTCCCGTATGAATATCGGTCAGGTTCTTGAAGTTCACTTAGGTTATGCAGCAAGAGCACTTGGCTGGAAGATTGCAACTCCGGTATTCGACGGTGCAAACGAGGATGATATTGCAGAAACCCTCAAAAAAGCAGGCTACGACGAAGACGGAAAAACTATTCTCTATGACGGAAGAACCGGCGAACCCTTTGATAACAGAGTTACAGTCGGTATTATGTATATGTTAAAACTCCATCACCTTGTTGACGATAAAATCCACGCTCGTTCAACCGGTCCGTACTCTCTTGTTACACAGCAGCCTCTGGGCGGTAAAGCTCAGTTCGGCGGACAGAGATTCGGAGAAATGGAAGTTTGGGCGCTCGAAGCATACGGCGCAGCGTATACTCTCCAGGAAATCTTAACAGTTAAGTCTGACGATATTGTAGGACGAGTAAAAACATACGAAGCTATAGTTAAAGGCGAAAATGTTCCCCGTCCGGGTATACCCGAATCCTTCAAGGTTCTTATCAAGGAACTCCAGAGTCTTGGTCTTGATATGAAGGTATATGCGGAAAATCACGAGGAAATCAATCTGATGGAATCTACCGACGACGATATGCCTATGCCCAGAAAAATCGAAACCGAAGAAGATTTGGTAAGTTATGCTGAAGATGAAGAAAATTTCGATGATGACGGCGAAGATGCTGATGTTGAATCCGGTGCGGATGATTATTATCCCGAAGATTTTAACGATGATCCTATCGAAGAAGATGAAGATGATCTGGATATTGATTTGATTCTTGATGAAGAATAATCCGCTACTAAATGAAGGGAGAATTCGAAGTGAGCGAACAGGTTAAGAAAAGTATAGAATTTAATAATTTCGAATCTATAAAAATCGGCTTGGCATCTCCTGAAAAAATCAGAGAATGGTCTTTCGGTGAGGTTAAAAAGCCTGAAACAATAAACTACAGAACACAGAAGCCTGAAAAAGACGGTCTTTTCTGCGAAAAGGTTTTCGGTCCTCAGAGAGACTGGGAATGTCATTGCGGAAAGTATAAAAGAATCCGTTATAAAGGTGTAATCTGTGACCGATGCGGCGTTGAAGTTACACGCTCAAAGGTTAGAAGAGAAAGAATGGGACATATTGAGCTTGCAGCTCCCGTTTCCCATATATGGTACTTCAAGGGTATCCCCTCAAGAATGGGACTTCTCCTTGATGTAACACCCAGAGTTCTCGAAAAGGTACTTTATTTCGCATCTTATATAGTAACAGATGCAGGTAATACATCTCTTTCCGAAAAACAGGTGTTATCCGAAAAAGAATACAGAGAAGCTAAAGAAAAATACGGCGATAAATTCAAGGCAGGAATGGGTGCTCAGGCAGTAAAAGAGCTCCTCTCTAAAATCGACCTTGACGAAATGTTTGTTCAGCTTAAAGAAGAGCTTGAAACAGCAAGCGGTCAGAAAAAGATTAAGCTTGTTAAAGTTTTGGAAGCTGTTGAAGCATTCCGTTCATCAGGAAACAAACCCGAATGGATGATTCTTGATGTTGTTCCCGTAATCCCCCCCGATCTCCGTCCTATGGTACAGTTAGACGGCGGAAGATTTGCGGCAAGTGACCTTAACGACTTATACAGAAGAGTTATAAACAGAAATAACCGTTTAAAGAAGCTTCTTGAGCTTAATGCTCCGGATATTATCGTAAGAAACGAAAAGAGAATGCTTCAGGAAGCAGTTGATGCTCTTATTGATAACGGCAGAAGAGGAAAACCTGTTACCGGACCCGGAAACAGACCTTTAAAATCCTTATCCGACCTTCTCAAAGGTAAACAGGGTCGTTTCAGACAGAACCTTTTAGGAAAACGTGTTGACTATTCCGGACGTTCGGTTATCGTTGTTGGTCCTAACCTTAAAATATATCAGTGCGGTCTTCCTAAAGAGATGGCACTCGAACTCTTCAAGCCCTTTGTTATGAAGCTCCTCGTTGAAAGAGGAAAAGCTCATAATATCAAGAGTGCTAAGAGAATGGTAGAAAGAGTACGCGACGAAGTATGGGATATCTTAGAAGAAGTAATTAAAGAACATCCCGTATTGTTAAACCGTGCTCCTACACTTCACAGACTGGGTATCCAGGCATTCGAGCCGGTGCTTGTTGAAGGAAGAGCATTAAAGCTTCATCCTCTTGTATGTACCGCTTATAACGCCGATTTCGACGGTGACCAGATGGCTGTTCATGTGCCTCTTTCAGCAGAAGCACAGGCAGAAGCAAGATTCCTTATGCTTTCTGCAAACAACCTCTTGAAACCTCAGGACGGTAAGCCTGTTACAGTTCCCACACAGGATATGATTCTCGGAAGTTACTACCTTACAATTGCCGATGAAAATGAATTCGGCGCAGGAAAAGTATTTTCCGATTTCCGTGAAGCTATTCTTGCTTATGAAAATAAAGCAGTAGGACTTCACGCACCTATAAAAGTAAGAAACTATAAAGAAATAGACGGCGTTATGAGCCACAAGCTTATAGACGCAACTGTAGGACAGATTATTTTCAATGAAAACATTCCTCAGGATTTAGGTTTTGTAGACAGAACAGATCCCGAAAAATGTTTTGATCTTGAAATAACCTTTGCTGCAGATAAAAAAGCACTTGGAAAAATCATTGCGAACTGTATCAAAATTCACGGCAGTGCAAAAACAGCCGCAGTTTTAGACGAAATCAAAGCATTAGGCTTCAAATTCTCTACAAGAGGAGCAGTAACCGTAAGTGTATCGGATATGGTTGTTCCTAAAGAAAAGAAAGAATTTATCGACGAAGCAGAAGCAAATATCCAGCAGATTTCAAAACAGTTCCAGAGAGGTCTTATTTCCGACGAGGAAAGATACGAGCTTGTTATCAAGCAGTGGGCTGAAACAACCGATAAGGTTACAAATGCTCTTATGAGTAACCTCGACAGATTTAATCCTATCTTTATGATGGCAAACTCAGGTGCCCGTGGTAGTGTTAACCAGATAAGACAGCTGGCAGGTATGCGTGGACTTATGGCGAATCCCTCCGGTAAGACCATCGAAATTCCTATCAGAGCGAATTTCCGTGAAGGTCTTAACATACTTGAATACTTCATCTCCACCCGTGGTGCGAGAAAAGGTCTTGCGGATACTGCGTTAAGAACTGCAGACTCCGGTTACCTCACAAGAAGACTTGTTGACGTTTCACAGGATATTATTATAAGAGAGGACGACTGCGGTACTACCGAAGGTATCTTCGCGAAGAAGATAACAGACGGTAATACTCTCCTTGAAAAGCTTGAGGAAAGACTTCTCGGAAGATATCCGGTAAATGATATAGTTCATCCCGAAACAGGCGAAGTTCTTGTTTCAAAAGATAAGATGATGGACGAAGAAGATGCTAAAAAGGTTACAGATGCAGGAATAGATTTAGTTGAAATCCGTTCAGTATTAAACTGTAAACTCCGTCACGGTGTATGTGCTAAATGTTATGGTAAAAACCTTGCAATAGGCAGACCCGTAAATGTTGGTGAGGCTGTTGGTATTATAGCTGCTCAGTCTATCGGTGAACCCGGTACACAGCTTACCATGAGAACCTTCCACAGCGGCGGTGTTGCCGGTGACGATATCACTCAGGGTCTTCCCAGAGTTGAAGAGCTCTTCGAAGCAAGACGCCCGAAGAGACAGGCTATAATCTCTGATATCAACGGTAAAGTTTCTGTAAGCGATACCAAGAAGAAGAGAGAAATAACCGTTACAAACGAAGACGGTGAAGCAGTAACCTACGCAATTTCTTACGATGCAAGAATCAAGGTAGCAGACGGCGATGTAATCGCTGCCGGCGGTGAAATAACAGACGGTTCTGTTTATCCTCACGATATTTTAAGAATTCAGGGCCCCAAAGCTGTATGGGATTATCTCATAAGAGAAGTTCAGAAGGTTTACAGAATGCAGGGTGTTGATATCAACGATAAGCATATCGAGGTTATCGTTCGTCAGATGATGAGAAAGGTTAAGATTGAAGAGCCGGGTGATTCCTCATTCTTAACAGGAACAATGGTAGACTTCCTTGAATTTGAAGAAGAAAACAACATTCTCGAAGCAGAGGGCAAAACACCCGCAAAAGGAGCAGTTGTTCTTCTCGGTATTACCAAGGCTTCACTTGCTACCGAATCCTTCTTATCTGCGGCTTCTTTCCAGGAAACAACAAGAGTTTTAACTGAAGCTGCTATAAAAGGTAAATCTGACCCCTTGATTGGTCTTAAAGAAAATGTTATAATAGGTAAGTTGATACCTGCAGGTACAGGTATGGCTATGTATAAAAACCTTGGATACAAAGTAAACGGCGACAACGGACTTATCGGTTGATAGGTCCTGTTGTCCGGATTATACAAGAGAGGTTAAAAGATAAAATAATGTTAACTGAATTGCAGACAGACAGTAAACTGGTTGGTTTAAAGCAATCACTTCGTGCTGTTGAAAGCGGAAAAGTTAAAAAGGTATTTCTTGCTAAAGATGCTGATGCAAAGGTTCAGCTTCCGGTAAGAAAAGCTTGTGAAAAGAAAAATATTGAAATCGAAGAAGTGCCCACTATGGCAGAGCTTGGAAATGCCTGCGGCATTAATATCGGTTCGGCGGTTGCCGTTATATTATGTGATTAACGCGAGATGCGTTTCTCAATAAATTTTTATCTAATATGTCAAGGAGGTGAATGAAAAGCATGCCAACATTTAACCAGTTAGTAAGAAAGGGTAGAAAGTCTCTCGAGAAAAAGTCTACTGCGCCTGCTCTTTTAAAGGGTTTAAATACTCTTAAAAAAGCTCCCATAGACCAGAAATCTCCTCAGAAAAGAGGCGTTTGTACAACCGTTAAGACTACTACACCTAAAAAGCCTAACTCCGCGCTCCGTAAAATTGCCAGAGTAAGACTGACAAACGGTATTGAAGTTTCTTCATATATCCCCGGTATCGGTCATAACCTGCAGGAACACAGTGTTGTTCTTATAAGAGGCGGAAGAGTTAAGGACCTCCCTGGTGTTCGTTATCACATCATCAGAGGTACTCTTGACACAGCAGGTGTTGCAAACCGTAACCAGGCTAGATCCAAATACGGTGCGAAGAAGCCTAAATCGGCAAAGTAATTTCAAAAAACTAACAAATTATGGGTTAATTAGTACTTTTAAATAGATTTAAAGCTTTTAAAGTACTGACAGTATCTTTAAATTAAAGATGTTGAGTACCCGTGGTATCAATTATCGCGAAAGGGGGAAGTAAAGTGCCAAGAAAGGGAAATACAGCAAAAAGAGATGTATTACCGGATCCTTTATACAACAATAAGGTGGTTACAAAGCTTATCAATAACATTATGTTAGACGGTAAAAAAGGTGTAGCTCAGAAAATTGTTTATGAAGCATTTGACATCGTTAAAGAAAAAACCGGTAAAGATGCATTAGAAGTTTTCGAAAGCGCAATGGAAAACATTATGCCGCTTTTGGAAGTAAAAGCAAGAAGAGTCGGCGGTGCTACCTATCAGGTTCCTATGGATGTTAGACCTGACAGAAAGCAGACACTTGGTTTAAGATGGTTAACAACTTATTCCAGAGCCCGCAACGAACGCACAATGCGTGAAAGACTCGCTGGCGAAATAATGGACGCTGCTAACGGTACCGGCGGTGCAGTTAAAAAGCGTGAAGATACTCACAAAATGGCTGAAGCTAACAAAGCTTTTGCACATTACAGATGGTAATAGTAGGTTGGTTTGCTTACTAAAGCATATGTTTAAAAGGAGGAAATATCGTGCCTAGAGCATTTTCATTGGAAAAAACAAGAAATATAGGAATTATGGCACACATTGACGCCGGTAAAACAACTACAACAGAAAGAATTCTGTACTACACAGGCCGTATCCATAAGATGGGTGAAACTCACGAAGGTGCAGGTACCATGGACTGGATGGCACAGGAGCAGGAAAGAGGTATCACAATTACCTCTGCTGCTACAACTGCTCAGTGGAAAGACCACAGAATCAACATCATCGACACACCGGGACACGTTGACTTCACAGTTGAAGTTGAACGTTCCCTCCGTGTTCTTGACGGCTCTGTAACAGTTTTCTGTGCTAAGGGCGGTGTTGAACCCCAGTCTGAAACCGTTTGGCGTCAGGCGGACAAATATCAGGTTCCCCGTATGGCTTATGTTAATAAGATGGACATTATGGGTGCCGATTTCTATAACGTAGTAAGCATGATGAAAGACAGATTGGGATGTAATGCAGTACCCATTCAGCTTCCCATCGGTGCTGAAGAAACCTTCAAAGGAATTATCGACCTTATTGAAATGAAAGCTGATGTTTATTATGACGATCAGGGTCTTGATATGAGAGTTGAAGAAATTCCCGAAGATATGGTTGAACTCGCAGAAAAATACAGAACAGAAATGATCGAAGCTGCAGCTGAAATGGACGAAGAGGTTATGATGAAATACCTCGAAGGCGAAGAAATCACTGCTGCTGAAATCAAAAAATGCTTAAGAAAAGGAACAATCGAAAATAAGATTGTTTGCGTACTTTGCGGTACATCTTACAGAAATAAGGGTGTTCAGAAAGTTCTCGATGCAGTTATCGATTACATGCCTGCTCCTACAGATATCCCCGCAATCAAAGGTATTATTCCCGGAACAGATACCCAGGAAGACAGACCTTCTGATGATAACGCTCCTTTCTCTGCGTTAGCATTCAAAATTATGACAGACCCCTTTGTTGGTAAGCTCTGCTTCTTCAGAGTTTACTCCGGTACTTTAAAAACAGGTAGCGGTGTTCTTAACTCAACAAAGGACAATAAAGAAAGAATTGGTAGAATTCTTCTTATGCACTCAAATCACAGAGAAGATATCGAAATGGTATATTCAGGTGATATTGCTGCTGCAGTTGGTCTTAAAAACACAACAACAGGTGACACATTATGTGACGAGGCTCACCCCATTATCCTTGAATCAATGGAGTTCCCCGATCCTGTTATCCGTGTTGCTATCGAGCCCAAAACAAAAGCAGGTCAGGAAAAAATGGGTATCGCCCTCTCCAAGCTTGCTGAAGAAGTTCCTACTTTCAAAACTTATTCCGACGAAGAAACAGGTCAGACCATCATCGCAGGTATGGGTGAGCTCCACCTTGAAATTATCGTAGACAGACTTCTTCGTGAATTTAAGGTTGAAGCAAATGTTGGTAAACCTCAGGTTTCCTACAAAGAAACAATCAGAAAATCAGTTAAATCTGATACAAAATATGCAAGACAGTCCGGTGGTAAAGGTCAGTACGGTCATGTTTGTATCGAACTTATGCCCCTCGAACCCGGTCAGGGCTACGAATTCGAAAACAAAATTGTCGGCGGTGCTATTCCCAAAGAATACATTCCTGCTGTTGACGCAGGTATCCAGGGCGCTATGTTAAACGGTGTTCTCGCAGGATACAATGTTGTTGATGTTAAGGTTGTATTATATGATGGATCATACCACGAAGTTGACTCCTCTGAAATGGCCTTCAAAATTGCAGGTTCTATGGCATTCAAAGATGCTGCAAGAAAAGCAGATCCTGTACTCCTCGAGCCTATCATGAAGGTTACAGTAACAGTTCCCGAAGAATATATGGGTGATGTTATCGGTGATATTACCGCAAGAAGAGGCCGTCTTGAAGGTTATGACGACAGAAACGGTGCAAGAATTATTCATTCTTATGTTCCCCTTTCTGAAATGTTCGGTTATGCTACAAACTTGCGTTCCAGAACTCAGGGCCGTGGTAACTATTCTATGGAACCCAGCCACTATGAAGAAGTTCCGAAGAATGTAAGCGAAAAGATAATCAGCGATAAAACTGCAAAAGAATAAAATACTATTGCAAAATTATAAAAAATAAATTATAATAAAATAGATGTTAAAAATAATATCTATCCAAAAGGAGGAAATTTAAAATGGCAAAAGCTAAATTCGAAAGAACAAAGCCCCATGCTAATATCGGTACTATCGGTCACGTTGACCATGGTAAAACAACTTTAACCGCAGCTATCACAAAAGTTCTCGGTCTTCAGGGAAAAGCTGAATTCACAGATTATGCAAACATCGATAAAGCTCCCGAAGAAAGAGAAAGAGGTATCACAATTTCTACCGCTCACGTTGAGTATGAAACAGACAATCGTCACTATGCTCACGTTGACTGCCCCGGACATGCTGACTATGTTAAAAACATGATCACCGGTGCTGCTCAGATGGACGGTGCTATCCTCGTTGTATCTGCTGCTGACGGTCCTATGCCTCAGACAAGAGAACACATCCTTCTTTCCAGACAGGTTGGCGTTCCCTATATCGTAGTATTCTTAAACAAAGCTGACCAGGTTGACGACGAAGAATTACTCGACCTCGTTGAAATGGAAGTTAGAGAACTCTTAAACGAGTATGAATTCCCCGGCGTTGATACTCCTATCATCAGAGGTTCAGGTCTCCAGGTTCTCGAATCTACTTCTACAGATGCTTCTGCTCCTGAATACAAATGTATCTTAGACCTTATGGATGCTGTTGACTGGTACATCCCCACACCTGAAAGAAAGTCTGGTCTTCCTTTCCTTATGCCTGTTGAAGATGTATTCTCCATCACAGGTCGTGGTACTGTTGCTACAGGTAGAGTTGAAAGAGGTACTTTAAAAGTTGGCGACGAAGTTGAACTCGTTGGTTTATCCGATGAATCAAGAAAAGTTGTTGTTACAGGTATCGAAATGTTCAGAAAGCTTCTCGATTCTGCTGAAGCTGGTGACAACGTTGGTCTCCTCTTAAGAGGTGTTCAGAGAAACCAAATCGAAAGAGGACAGGTTCTTGCTAAACCCGGAACAATCAATCCTCACATGAAGTTTAAAGCTGAAGTTTACGTTCTTACCAAAGACGAAGGTGGTAGACATACACCTTTCTTCAACAACTACAGACCTCAGTTCTACTTCAGAACAACTGACGTTACAGGTATCATCAAGCTCCCCGAAGGCACAGAAATGTGTATGCCTGGAGATAACATCACTATGGATGTTGAACTTATCACAAATATCGCTATCGAAGAAGGATTAAGATTCGCTATTCGTGAAGGCGGTAGAACTGTTGGTTCAGGTGTTGTAACTCAGATCTACGAATAAGATATATTCTTATTAATATTAAAAGAAGAGAGCCTCGGCTCTCTTCTTTTGAATTAGGTGATTGAAATGAAAGGTCTTGTCTTAGAAGGCGGCGCAATGCGCGGTATGTATACCGCAGGCGTGCTTGATGTTTTAATGGAAAATAAAATAACCTTTGATAAAATCGTCGGAGTTTCCGCCGGTGCGGTTTTCGGCTGTAACTATTAATCCAATCAGATAGGATGAACTATAAGATATAATAAAAAATATATAAACAATCCAGAATATATGAGCCTTAAATCTCTTATAAAAACTGGTAATCTTTTTGGAACGGAATTCTGCTATAAAGATATTCCGGAAAAATTAGATCCATTTGATATTGAAGCTTTTAAGAAAAATCCTACAGAATTTTATGTAGTAACAACAGATATAAATACAGGAAAACCCTTGTATCATCGTTGCGATGTGGGGAATGGTAAAGACCTTTTATGGATGCGTGCATCCGCATCTATGCCTCTTGTATCCGAAATTGTAAAAGCAGACGGCTACGAAATGCTCGACGGAGGTATCTCGGATTCTATTCCTGTAAAATGGATGCTCGATAAAGGAACAGATAAAACAGTGGTTGTTTTAACACAACCCGAAAGCTACAAAAAAGAAAAAAACAGCGCATTGTCATTTATAAAACTTAAATATCGAAAATACCCCGCTCTTATAAAAACAATGTCTGAAAGACATGTTGTTTATAACGAAACGGTTGAATATATAAAAGAGCTTGAAAATGAGGGAAAAATATTTGTTATAAGACCGAAAGAAAAGCTTATAATTTCAAGACTCGAAAAAAATCCCGAAAATCTTCAGAAAGTATATGACCTTGGCAGAAAAGATATGGAAGATAATTTAGAAAAGTTGAATAATTATTTAAATTAGTATTAACTTTCCGGGATTCTAATTGACAAATACCGGAATTTATTATATTATCCCGATATGGTGATTTAAATGTTCGGATATGTAATTGCAAACAAAGATAAATTAAGTGAAAAAGCTAAAGAAATATATCAGTCCTGTTATTGTGGACTCTGCAAAGAGCTTTCGAAAAGAGGACGATTTTTATCTTCATTAACTCTTAATTACGATATGGCGTTTCTTATAATAGTTTTGAATGCCCTATACAATTTGCCTTGCGTAAGCTCAAATGCAAAATGCAGACTTAAATGTAAAAGTGTGCCATGTATCAGCGGTGAAATTGTTGAATATGCGGCAGATATGAATACAATTTTATCTTATTATAAAATGGAAGATAACTGGAATGACGATAAGAATTTGTTTTCTTATCTGGCATCGCGCATAATAAAGAAAGAATTTGAAAAAAGCTGTAGCCGATATTCAAAAAAAGCAGAAAATATAAAAAAGCATCTGTCTTTGTTAAAAGAATATGAGAATAAAAATGCCCTTGAACCTGATGCCGAAGCAACAATTTTCGGAGAGATTATGGGTGAGGTTTTTACTCCCTATGAAGATAAAAAAGAAGAGCTTTATGCTTTCGGCAAAGCTTTGGGTCAATTTATATTTATTATGTATGCGGTAATGGACTTGAAACCGGATATAAAATGAAAAAGATACAATCCGCTCATATTTACCGATAATTCAACTCATGAGGATATGCTAAATATTCTTATGTCGGATTGTTATAATAAGTATGAATTGTTAAAAATAGAAAATAATAAAGATTTGATAGAAAATATACTCTTTTCAGGAGTATGGACACATTATAAATTGAGGCTTAAAGGAGGTAAAAATTAATGAATCAGGACCCCTATTCGATTTTAGGAATATCAAGAGGTGTCTCCGAAGAAGAAATAACAAAAGCATACAGAAAGCTCGCCAAAAAATATCATCCCGATTTAAATCCCGGCGATGAAAAAGCGGCACAGAAAATGCGTGAAATAAATGAAGCATATAATCTTATAAAGAACGGCAAAGCGGATTCGTATAATTCAGGCCAAAGCGGTGGAAATTATGACCCGTTCGGCGGATTTAATCCGTTTGGAGGCTATTATGGACAAAGCTATAACCGTCAGCAATCACCGCTTTTTGCTGCAAGACAATATATTAATGCCGGACTTTATGCACAAGCACTAAATATTCTTAATTCGATAAGCCAAAGAACAGCTGAATGGTATTATTTAAGTGCCCTTGCAAATTACAGTCTGGGCAACAGAATGATGGCAATAAATTATGCAAAAACAGCAGTTGAAATGGAGCCGTCAAATTTTGAATATCGTACTCTCCTCTCAAGAATTCAGTCGGGCGCGGGAGTTTATACTGAACGAAGTGAATCTTACGGCAGACCTGTGGGACTTGGAAGTAATTGTTTGTGGTGTATCGCAGTTAATTTTATACTCAATTGTTTTTGCGGCAGAGGTTGGTTTTTCTGTTGTTAGGAGGTAAATGAATTGGCAAAAATTAAAGAAACTCTTTATCGCTTTTTTCAGGGCAGATACGGCCCCGACTCTCTTAATAATTTTCTTTTGTGGGTTTATTTCGTATCTGTTATTATAAATCTTTTTACAAGTATAAGAATATCATATATAGGATTTTTGTGTCTTTTTGTTGTGATTTATCGTATGCTTTCAAAAAATATTTATAAAAGACGGCAGGAAAATATTAAGTTTTTTAATGCTAAACAGAAACTAAAACAGAAATTCAATCTGTTAAGAGATAAATGGAAGTTCAGAAAAACTCATATTTTCAGAAAATGCCCGAATTGTAAGGTAGTACTTAAATTGCCGAGAAAAAAGGGGAAGCATACTTGTTGTTGTCCCAAGTGCAAGAATAATTTTAAGGTATATTGCGGATAATAAAAATCCTAAAATTTAATTTGTAATTAAAAAGGTTGAGTCAGAAATTTTATGACTCAACCTTTTTCGTTTTACAGATTATAATATTTATCAAATTCTGCCGGATGGGGGATTGCTGCAAGCTCTCTTACTTCGGCGCGTTTTGATTTAATGAAATTATTAATCAGCTCTTCGGGAAATACGCCGCCGGCTGTGAGATAATCGTGATCAGCCTCAAGAGCATCAAGTGCCTGTTCAAGAGAGGTGGGAAGATGCTTTAGCTTGGCTTTTTCTTCGTCGCTTAAATGGAATAAGTTCATATCATAGGGGCCCCAGCCATTTTCGTGAGGGTCGATTTTGTTCTTAATTCCGTCAAGTCCTGCCATAAGAATAGCCGCATAGCAGAAATATGGATTACAGGTTGCATCGGGATTTCTTAATTCAAATCTTCTTAAATTGGGGTCTTTTGCATAAGCGGGGATTCTTATTACCGCACTTCTGTTTGATGTAGCATAACCAACGGTAACAGGAGCTTCAAAACCGGGAACAAGTCTTTTGAAAGAGTTTGTGCTCGGGTTGGTTATTGCACATAACGATGCAATATGTTTTAAAAGACCGCCCATAAAGTAATGAGCATCTTTACTTAAATTTGAATAACCATTGTCGTCCGAGAAAATCGGCTCTCCGTCTTTGAATAACTGCATATGAACATGCATACCGTTTCCGGCTTCACCCATTACGGGTTTGGGCATAAAGGTTGCGGATAAACCGTGTTTTCTTGCGGTGTTATGAATAATGTATTTAATCATCATTGTTGCATCTGCCATTTTTGACATTTCGCCAAGCTCAGGCTCGATTTCAAACTGACCTGCCGCGCCAACCTCGGGATGATGATAGTTAAGAGCTATTCCGGCATCCTGAATAAGCATACACATTTCGCTTCTTGCTTCGTATGAAACATCAAAAGGCTTTGCAATATGATAGTTTTTCTGTTTTGCAACTATATTTCCCGAGCCTTCAAAACTGCTGTTCCAGTGAGCCTGTACGGCATCAACCGACATTCCGATTGAATTGGGTGCAACTTCCCAGCCAACACTATCGAAAAGATAGAATTCAAATTCGGGAAGAATAAGCATTGTATCTGCTATTCCTGTGTCTTTCATATACTGTTCAGCCGCACGGACAATATTTCTCGGATATTGCTTGAGTGGTTTGTTTTCAGGAGAATCTATTATCATAGCATTTCCCGTCATAGATAAAGTGGGGATTTCGCAGAATGGATCGATAAGCGCAGTGTCGGGGTCGGGAATGAATACCATATCGCTTTTTTCAACAACGGCATATCCGTAGTTGGAGGCATCGAAGCCTATTCCGTTTTTAAGAGTCTTTTCGGAAAAGTTGGAAGCGGGGATTGTAACATGTCTGAACTGACCGTTAATATCCACCATTTTAAAGTCCACCATTTTAATATCGTGTTCTTTAATAAGCGCCAGAATGTCTTTTACAGTTTTTTTCATAAACTATACTCCTTTTAATTTATATTTATACAACTGATTTTTTATAAGCTGTTGGGGTTATTCCCGTAAATCTTTTAAAAGAACGGGTAAAGTGATGTATACAGGAAAACATAAGCATATCTGAAATCTGAGAAATTGTATATTTTTCTGTTCGTATAAGCTTTTTCGCTTCTTTTATTTTTAAGTTAAGATAAAAATCTATTACACCTTTGCCGTAATTTTCTTTGAAAATTTTACAAAGATAGGATTTTGATATATTGAATCTGCGGCAGAGCTGCTCTAAATTCATGTTTCCATATATATTTTCGGATAAGTATTCCTTTATTGCTTCTGCCAATGTGTTTTCAACTATTTTTTTGCTTTCATATCCCGCTTTTATTTCGGAGGTGCTTTCGTGATTTTCCCTTATAAGAGAAATTAAAAATTCTTCCAGAAGTGCAGACATAAGCTGAACCGCACCAAAAGAAGCATTCGAAAAATCAATCGGCGCTTTATCCTCAAAGCTTCCGCTTATTTTTCCGAGTGCTTTTTTTGACTCTTCAAGAAATAATGAGAGGATTTTTTTCTCGGATTTTCCAAGCGTGAAAATTTTACCGTCGAAAAAACTCATAGCCTCACTTTCGCAGGTGAATGAAATTACAAGCAGATTGTTCGGGTCTACTTTATTTGAAATATGAGAATGTGGCTCATTGGGTTTGTGGAATACAACCTGCCCCTGCGAAAGAGAAACACCTATTCCGTTTGCAATCGCATTGATTTTTCCGCTATCTACATAAACAAGCTCCCAGAATGGATGAATTTCTTCCGAATGGTAAAAGTTTTTATTGAATTCAAAATAATAAATTGCATTGAAGCCCTCAACATTTATTTCCTTTTTGATTCTTTTGGTTTCAAACTCCATAACTTACCTCTGTGGAATATATGTTAAATAATATAAACGATTTATCAAAGACTTGTCATTAAAAATAGTATATCATAAAAATATAAACAAATCAACAAAAAATATATGTTAAATAGGAGGAATGATAAAATGAAAGTTTTAGCAATTGGTTGTCATCCCGATGATATTGAAATCGCCTGTGTCGGCACTCTTTTAAAATGTATAGAAAGAGGCGACGAGGTTACAGTATGCCATGTTGCCAACGGTAATATGGGTCACGAGGTTATTATGCCCGATGAGCTTCGCGAAATGAGAGCAAATGAGGCGAAAGCAGCAGGTGCTATGGCAGGAATTAAAGTTATAACCTGCGATATCGGCGACCTTGTTGTTTATCATCAGGATAAAGAACAAAGAGATAAAGTTGTTGATGTTATAAGAGCAGAACAGCCCGACTTTATTATCACCCATTCTCCCGACGATTATATGCCTGACCATGTGGCTGTGGCAAATCTCGTTTTTGATGCTGCTTTTGCTGCAAGCTGTCTGCATTATGAAACAAAAGTTCCGGGAACCGCAAAAGTAACACCTATATATTATATGGATCATCTTGCAGGGGTAAAATTTAACCCCGAAGAATATGTTGATATAACTCCCTATATCGATAAAAAACTTGAAATGCTCGAATGCCATGTAAGTCAGCTTAAATGGATGAGAGACCACGATAATATCGATTTTGCAGAATTTGTTAAAACCTGTTCAAGATTCAGAGGATTACAGTGCGGTGTAGGATATGCCGAAGCTTTCTCAACCTGTAAAGCGTGGCCTAAACTTGTTCCTGCGAGGTTATTACCATGATAGATATAGCTTGTATAGGAATTCTCGTTGCGGATGTAATTGCAAAACCGATTGATAAAATACCTGAAGCAGGACTTTTAGAGCGAATTTCATCTATTAATATTTATAGCGGAGGATGCGCTATGAATGCCGGTATTGACATGGCAAAAATAGGTCTTAAGGTTGCAGTGCTCGGAAAAGTTGGTAAAGACAGCTTTGGTGATTTTCTTGAATCTGAACTAATTAAAAACAATATAGATGTAAGAGGACTTTCAAAAGATGATGTTCTTCAGACATCCGCATCGGTAGTGCTTTCTTCCTCAAATGGTGAGAGAAGCTTTTTACATACAGTAGGTGCTAATGCCGGATTTGGTGCTGAAGATGTTAATTATGATGTTATAAAAGAATCTAACATTGTATTTGTCGGCGGAACTATGCTTATGGATAAATTCGACGGCGAAGAATGTGCCGAAGTTCTGAAAAAATGTAAGGCAATGGGCAAAACAACTGTTCTCGACACCGCATGGGATGCCAAGGGAAGATGGATGAAGGTTCTTGCTCCCTGCTTGCCTTATATAGATTATTTTATTCCGTCTATCGATGAAGCTATTGAGCTTTCGGGAAAAGAAACACCCGAAGAAATTGCAGATGTATTTTTTGATATGGGTGTTAAAAAGGTTGTAATCAAATTGGGAAGCAAAGGTTGTTACGGCAGAGAAGAAAAAGACGGAGAGGGAATTTATGTTTCGTCCTACAAAGTTGATGCTGTTGATACAACCGGCGCAGGAGACAGCTTCTGCGCAGGATTCCTTACCGGACTTGCAAAAGGACTTTCCTTTAAGGATTCTATGAGATTTGCAAATGCAACCGGTGCTCATTGTGTTAAAGCAATGGGAGCTTCTACCGGAATTAAACCCTATGGGGAAATATATAAATTTATGGAGGAAAATTAAAATGGATTTTTTATCAACTGTTAAAGGTTCACTTTGTGAAGATTTCTTTCCAAAGGGCTGGGACCTTGCAAAAATTGATGCTTGTTGTGAAAAAGGTGTAGCAAGAGAAGATTTCTGGAACGACGGTTTTACTCCCGTTGAATGTGAAAACAT
>JAZOOC010000259.1:0-7308 GCA_045654825.1 Clostridia bacterium
TGATACTTCAGTTCTTATACCTCCACCTTCATTAAGTGAACCTATAACTTCCGGTGTCCACCAGTTTTCTCCTGCCGCCCAGTATTCAGTGGGATTTTCTCCGACCTGTTTTATAGATACATTTTCTTTTAAAGGCAATAATGTATCACATATAAGACGACCGTTATACCCATTATTTGAATTTCTTAAAGTAGTTCTTGTCCCATCAATTTCCGGAGTATCAACCGAATGTAAAAGCCAGGTTTTCTTGAAGGACGGGTCGCTTGAAACAACTCTGTCGAAAACAATCAATGCACCCGGAGTTAACTCGTTATCAAGATTAAGAAACATAAAGCTTCTTTCGTATTCACTTACCTTCCCGGAATAAGAATTGGTAAGATCGCCTTTAAGATATGTATAATCAGGTTTAATAAGGTCTGTGCCGATTTCGTGTCCGAGAACTTTCGAAGCACGGAATTCATCAGTATAAAAATCACTGATTTTATCCGGATCTGTAAATACTTTCTGTCCTCCGGAATTCACTCCGTATTTAGGGCTGTTATAAAAATTGTTTTCGCTTTCTCCCGGATCATAAACAAGCATACAGTTATGTGCTATAGTTTGTCTGAAATAATTAAGATAATGTAATGAATTATAATAATTATTTCCGCTGTTTTCGTCTACGCTTCCGGTGTTATTGGAATTATAATATCCTGAATCTGTAGCAAGATTGCCTTTATAATACAACTGGAATCCGCCGGCATCCCAATGATTATGATCAGTGAAATTAATTTCATTCATCTTAAAATGTGCGATAACGGCAGGAGATTCCATACCGTCTTCCCAGCCGGTTCTTGCAACATATGAACCGCTCGGAAAGTCAAAATATTTACTTAACGGAAGTTCTTCAACTGATTTTCGCTCCAACTTTGTATCATTACAGATAAGCCAAAGAATACTGTCGAAATCTTCAGTACAAATTTCACTGTATCTTATCATCGCATCTTTAATATATCCGTCTTTATAATAATCTGCTAACATAAGATACATATCTATAGGTTGTACCGTCTGTGAAGAAGGAGAAGATGAATAATTATTTCTTGCATCACCCTCATCCATAAAGTAACCATCCGGACGGGCAGTATAAATACTGTAATACGGAACATATCTCATATTATCATTTTGCCATAAATCTTTAAGTCCGATTACATTCATCATATATTGAGAGTAACAATCCCCTGTAAATCTCAAATACATATACCAGCTTCCGTAAGGCGTTTTATGCATATCATAGAAGAATTTACGGTATTCAATATAATCTTTTTCAATTCTTCCGAGGCAGTTTTCATAAATGAAAGGATATTCATCGTAGGTTGCGATACCAAGAGCAAGCAATCCTCTGAGTAATTGCTTTTCAGAACCATGGTCACCCATTCCGGTTTGTTTGACCGGAGGCCATCCGAGTTCAAGAAACTGACCGGCAACATAAAGTGCTTTTTCAACCAAATCACTTTTATCATCTTCAGTAAGCAACGGATAACACCAGTCATACACACAAGCTGCTGTATATATTATCTGCTCTGCATAAGAGTAATATGAATGAGTCGGGAAATAGATAGTATCCATATAATTTTTTATGGCATTAATTGCTTTTTTGCCCATTTGCTCATTTCCCGAAAGAACATACTCAAACGCATAGTGACGGATATATTTAATAGCAGCCTGATTCAGATTAAGCTTTCCGGTATCAGGCAATATCCCATCCGTTTCTTTTTTTATGTTTTTCAAATGCATGTCATATGCAAATTGATTTTCATAATGATTTAAGTTTTCTCTGATTTCAGCAATATCTTCTTCTTTGAACATTACTCTCGGATGTCCCTGAGAAGGAACATGCGAAGGTTTCGGAAAGAAAAGTTCGGTACTTGGTCCTTCGCTTAGTTCATAGGAGCCGAAACCGCTCGGAGTTTCGGTTACCTTAGATAGAATGCCGATTTTATCTATTATAAGCTGAGCTTCTCGTGGATGCAGATTGATAGTGTGAACACCTTTTTCCAGTTCTGCAGATTTAATTCTTACCCATATATAAGAACCTGCATCAACTACTGCACTGCAATTTGTATATTCCTCATCATCTATGGCACACCAAACTGAATCTGAAGAAGCATCTTTCGCCCATAATCTTGCCCAAATGAAATATTTTGCAGCATCTTCCACATATAAATCAAATGTTAATGACGGTTCGTTAACACCATCTATAGTCAAAGTGTTATAGGTTTTTGATGAAGTTATGATTTTTTTGCCGCTTGCCGAAGGTTCGTCCGAAACAACGAATTTAGAAATTATATTACAGTCTTCCGCTTCAACAAACAGTTTTCCGTTAATAAAAGGGGTATAATCGGGCAATACTGTACCAAACGGATTTCCGATAATCTGCGGATAGATGTATTCGGCATCTTTATCAATTCTGTAATTATCCGACTTAAAGGAAGAAAAGCTGTCCGGATTTCTGAACTGTTCTTCAGTTAACCAAATGACATTTTTATCTTCATAAGAGATCATGGTATAATTAGTTTTATCAGCATAAGATGATATTGCATAAGAATTTTTAAATCCGCTTATTCCACCGATATTATACGAATATTTTACTTTACAGTCGAAAACTATTCCCGAAGCACTCTGTTTTTCAGAGGTTACATTTCCGGTGTTGTAGTTTATAGTATATTCTTTTACGAAATTCCCCTCTCCTGCAATTCCGCCTGCATATCCGAGGGCGAGAATCTTACCCTGATTAAAGGAATGGGAAACCTGAGATCCGTATCCGCATATACCACCGGATATTCCCGAGACTGCTGAAACGTTTCCGTTGTTTGCACAGTATTTAATATCAGCAAGAGAACATCCAGCAATTCCGCCAACATATTGAACTGTTCCGGATATAACTCCGGCGTTAAGACTATTATTAACAGTATCAGTTGAATTCGAAAGATAACCTGCTATTCCGCCTATATATCCGTCAAGAGATGTATTACAAGTTATATTCCCATAGTTTATGCAGTCATCAATTATACAGTAAGAAGGAGAATCGGAAAAGGCAACTATTCCTCCAAGATAAACTTTTTTATTTGCACAAGTTGAAGAAATATCTGCGTGATTTTCAAGTCCCTTTAATTTTCCCGACTTCATTCTGCCTACAAATCCAGCTGCGATGTTTTTATTCCCTGCTTCAACTTTACCTTTTAAAATGATATTTTCAATGATACCACCGCTCATATTTGCCACAAGAGCCTGATTACCGTCAGAAGAAATATCAACCGTAACGGTTGGTTTTTTCCCCTTTTCGCCCTTTAATCTTCCTATAAGTTTGCCTTTGAAAGGATTGGCGGGAGTGCCTACAGGAATATAATCTTTAAGCTCCATATCAGATATAATCCAGTAATCAGCAGACATATCCGTAATATTATTAAAATCTTCCGGCTTTTCTATGACATAATGCCCGTTTTCATATTTAAGGCTGTCTGATGCAAAGGACAGATTTATGCTATTTAAAAATATAACAGAAAAGATCAATAAAACGCATAAGCATTTTTTCATATATGTCCTCCTTCATTTCAGTCAATTCTGAAATTCGTAACAGTATAATTTTTAAATATAGAATTTTTAAGCGGAATATGTTTTAACACGGTATCACCATATATTATAAATTCATTTTCACCATCAGCAACCTTGATATATGGTCTAAAAAATAGCTTACTCTGAGAAAAGCCGTTAGCGGAAAATATTACGCCAAATTTATATTCTGCTTTTTCATTAACACTTGATTTGTATGCACTTGCAACCATCACACTGTTATCCTCTAAAACGGGATTACTATTTTCGTATGAAGCAAGCATACCGTAATCAGTAATTATGTATTCAGTGGTTATGTTATTCACAGTGGTGCAAACAAGTATAGCATCTTTATCTTTTACTTTTTCAAATTCTGCTTCATTTAATATTTCCGATAGCTCCTCGTTTGAAATATCCTGTGGATAAACTAATGATGGGCTGCTAATATAAGGACGATTACCTTCATATACAAGCTCATATTCACCGGCTTCACCTTCAAAAGCGGCAATTCCGCCTTCTTCTGTAACTATAACACTTGTTTGTTTATATCCGTTTTTGTTTACGGTCCATACACCGTTTCTTAAGTCCGCGACAGTAAATTTATAGTTACCATCTTCAGCTATCGTAAAAGTTACATTCGAAGAAACCCTTTCCTTCTCTTTGCCGAACATAACAACTCTGTCATAAATTTCTGCCCCTGTATGAGTTTGTGATGTTATAAGTTTTGTTTCAAGAGGAATATTTTCTTCCGAATCATTTCCCACCTGAAGTACATTCAAAAAATAATCCTCTCTATGGTTATCAACCGCAGAAATTTCCGTTCTTATACCGCCGCCCTCATTTATACTGCCGTAAGCTCCGCCTGTTTTCCAGTTTACGGAACCATCGAAGTTATAATAGTCATTTTCGGTTTCTCCTGCCTGTCTGATTTCAAGGTTATCAGACAAAGGAAGAAGTGTATCACATACCAGCCTTCCGTCATACCCTTCTTTTTTATCGATTATTACTGTTCTTGAACCGTCAATAACGGGAGCGGACGAAGAATGAAGAAGCCACTTCTTTTTGTAATCCGGAGAAGAAGTTTCAACTCTATCGAAAACAACAAGTGCCGCGGGTGTGTTTTCATTTTTCAAATTAAGAAACATAAAGCTTCTTTCGTATCCTTTAACCTTATCCGAATACGAATTGGTAAGATCACCTTTCAGATATGTATATTCCGGAACAGAAGTTCCTTTCTGAACTTCATTACCAAGAACCTTTGCAGTCTGATAAAGAGAACCGGTTTTAAATTCTTCTAAAGTTTCGGGATAACCTGTGCCGGGTGATTTCTGACCGCCAGAATTTTCCGCATTATGTGTCTGATGATGGAAATTCGTTATTGGTTCATCCGGATCGTATATTACCATTGCATTATGAGCAATTGTCTGTTTATAGTAATTAAGATTATACTCGGAATTTGCATCGTTTGAAAGATTTTCCCCGTTTGTTCTTACAGACTGATAATATCCCGAATCGGTTGCAAGATTTCCTTTGTAATAAAGCTGAAATCCTCCTGCATCCCAGTGATTATGGTCTGCAAAATTAACTTCGTTTATTTTAAAATGCGCCACTACGGATGACGAATTTTTCCCATATTCCCAACCTGTTCTTGCAATATATGAACCGCTTGGATATCCGAAATACTTGCTCAGAGGAAGCTCGTTTACGGATTTTGCCGCCAGCTTCGGATCATTAAGCGTTAACCACAAAATATAGTCTGTTCCGGTTGTATTTATATCCGAGAACCTTAAAAACTCATCTTTTATATATCCGTCTTTAAAATATGAAGACATCATGATATTGATATTGTTCGTATCTATAACCGCTGTTTCGGGCGAAGATTCCCAGTTTGTACGGCTATCTCCCTCATCCATAAAATAACCGTCAGGTCTTGACATATACATATACCAATAAGGTATATACTGCATATTTTGGTTTTCCCAAAGATTATCATATCCGATAGTACTCATAAGCTGATTGGCCCAACAGTCAGCTTCAAATCGCTGAACTCCATACCATGTGCCATAGGGTGTTTTATGAGAATCATAAAAATAGTCACGGAAATCAATATATTCGTCAAATATTCTGCCTGCTACATTATTGTATATATGCGGATATTCATCATATACAGCAATTCCCAACGCCAGCAAATCTCTTAATAACTGTTTTTCGGAACCGTGTCCGCCCCAGGATGACTGATGCTGCGGAGGCCATCCTATTTCCATATATTCAGAAGCAACACTTATCGCTTTTCTTACAAGAATATCTTTTTCCTCGTTTGTTTTCAGCAAAGGATAGCACCAATCATAAACACAAGCAGCTGTATATACAGCATTTCCTGCATATGAATAATAATTAAGATTGGGAAAATAAATTGTATCCAGATAATTATTTATAGCATTTATCGCTTTCTGACCATATATTTCATTACCTGTAAGTGCATATTCAAAAGCATAATGTCTGATATACACAAGGATGTTATGGTTTACATTTGTTGTTGAAGGCGAACACGCAGGAAGAATACCGGTAGTATTTTTTGAAATATATTCCCTGTGTTTTGTAAGCGCCTTGTTGTTTTCTTCGGATTGAGCATTTTCAAGGATATTATCAATATCATTTTCTGCAAAAAGAACTCTGGGATGAACATTGCTTGCCGGTTTATATCCGGGCTCAGGATATAAAACCGCATATGATGATAAATTACCCTTTCCTTCAGGAATTTTAAGAACATCCGACAAAATTGCAAATTTATCTATTTTAAGGTTTCCTTCTCTTGGTGCAATATAAATAGTATGATTACCGGCATTTAATGTATATGTTTTAATTCTTACCCATATATATGAATCTCCGATAACTACAGCTTTGTTTTCCCACAAAGAATCTGCTTCTGTTTTTAACCACATAGAATCTGAAGCATCATTTTCAGCCCATACTCTCGCCCATAAATAGTAAGTTCCGTCATATGATACATTATAATCATAACTTAAAGCCGCTTCTGATACAAGAGATGAATCCATAATTTTTTTATTGAAATAAACCGCTTTGTTTCCGCCGGCATTCTCGTCGTTTGAAATTCTTAAGCTGTCATCTGAATTATTCACACTCATATCCTCGGCTTCAATATAAAGCTCACTGTTTATAGACGCGATATTATTATCAGCCAAGGCCGGTATATTAATATTTGTAACTATCAGAATTAACGAAATAAGTAAATATTTAATTTTCATACCGTCCTCCTGTGATTTTGTTCATGTATGAACGGCTAAAGCCGTTCATACATGATTAATTTATAATTATTTTATAGAGAAACTGTTATAAGTTCCGTAAATTGTTACTGGCTCTTCGCCTTCTTTAGAATATATTGCATATGCTCTGCAATAATAAGTTTTTGAATATTTTATTCCGGTTCCGTAAAATCTTATTCCGAATCTTCCTTCTTCACCGGCGTTATTTGCCTGTGCTTTAATTACATCAGTTCCTCCGACAACAAAGGAAGTTTCATTTTCTGCTATATCCTTGTTTTCTGTGAAAAGAATACCAAATTCAACGTCATAACCATCAAGCAATTCTACTGTTGCAAAAGATGCTCCGCTCGGTCCGTTATAAATTTCTCCGTCTTCTGTTTCGAATTCATCGCTGAATGTTGCAAAGGTTGTTACAACAGATTCTATTCTTTCGGGA
>JAZOOC010000260.1:0-3795 GCA_045654825.1 Clostridia bacterium
ATTAAATATCAGGGTATTAGGGCTGCAAATCCCTAACAAAAGGAATATTTGATAGCAAATTTCCGTGCTTGCAAAACCTAAAACCAAAAAAAAGCGCCCATAAATATTGTCATAAAAAACAATCCCGACTTCTATAGATAATCTTGTGATTAACTTACAGAAATCGGGATTATTTTCATTTTAAAATGTTATTATGTAGTTGAGTTATATATAAATCAGTTCCTTAAAAATCACTTCTTCAGCAGAGTGTTTTATGTTATTCATATAACCTACCCACTCCATTTGCTTTGTAGCTTTGTCCGGTGCATTGCTTTCACCGTTCTTTATAAATTCGTCTAATATCACTTGTGCCTTTTCATCAATTTCATGAAGATGTTCAAAAAGTTTTCCGGTTAACATGAGGCTGCTGTACAAGCTCTTTTTTGACGATTTAAGAAACTTTTTTCTCAAGTTACCATATTTCCAAATGATGTGATTATTTTCCGGCACAGCTAAATTTGGCAGGTAATAGTTACCTTTTCTTACATACTCAATTCCATTTTCTACAAATCTTTCTCTCATTGCTTTTACCTCCTTAGTTTTATATTAACTCCACCACCACTAAATTTGTAAGGCAGAGTTGGTTTTTACCATCTGCAGGTTTGTCTCACTAATCTTTCTATATATGAGTTATAATCCAGTAGTGTTCTGAAGATACAAGCTGCAAGATATGCTGTTTCTGATTTTACACCTTTAGCTTCTCGATAAACTTCTACTGCCCTATCTAAAATTTCCGGCATCATTTCATCAATTATCTTCTGGCGTATTTTATCGTTGAAATATGTAATATCATGCACTTTAATGCTTTCTTTATTCCAAAGCAGAATCATAGCTTTTTTTGCTAATTTCTTTTCTGTTTCAGATGCAAATACTTTATCTCGTTCTTTATGAAAATAACATTTGTTAAGTTCACGATAAAATTTCATTGTATTATAATCCACAACTTCACCTTCTTGTTGTAGTGGTTTTTGATATTTGAATATTGATATAATAACTCTTGATATATTTATTTCCCCTCTATAATGGAGAGGGAGTGGGTATTTAATAAAGAGGCACTCCCTCCATATTATACAGGCAGTGCCTCTATGTGATAGAGGCTGCTTGTCTGATGCTTTTTGCCATTTTTGGTTGTTTTGTATCGCATTTCTTTGCTGATCAGACCTTTCTTTTCTAAAGATGCAGTTACCTTACGCACTTGGGATTGGCTTATATTGCAATCATCTGCTATTTTACATACGGTTGGGTAACAAGTCATTTTTTCTCTGTCTGCTTTCATTACAAGATACGAATATACCAAAAACTCGTAGGCATCCAAGCCACATTTGAAAATATCATTGTGCATTTTGAAGAAGTTGCCTCTCACATGCAACCACCTCCGGATTTCAGATTAACAATCTGAAGTTAACTTTCTTATAACCTCCTATTGAATTTTTAACGGAAATGTGATAGAATACACTCGTTTCGTGGGGTGTGATTCTATCACATTCCTTGACCTAAGGTATTTGCCGATACTTTAGGACTTTTTCTTTTACTCCAGACCATTATAGGTTTGTGCAACAATCTGTATAGTTGCAAGAAACTCATCATCAACGATTGCACCATTTTCAATTCTTTTCAGTTCATTTAAGATTTCTGTCATTTGATTTCTGAGAGCCTTAAACACTCGTGTGTTTGGCTGAACAACTATGTCTCGTTCAAGCAAGCGTCTTATAGTATATTCTTGCTTGGTGAGACCTGATAATCTTACACGAATATTAAAATCCTCACATTCTTCAGGAGACATTCTGAATGAACAAGTTCGATTTCTCCATCTTCCTTTATTATCAAGGCTTTTCTCCATTTACAATACACCTCTTTCATTATTGAGTTTACTGGCCATATCAACCTGAGCTGATGGGAACATATGTGCATAATTATATGTAATGTCAATGCTTTCGTGTCCTACTCTATCAGCTATTGCAACCGCTGAAAATCCCAAATGGATAAGATGTGATATATGACTGTGTCTTATTGAATGCACAGAAATCCGTTTGATTCCAGCCGCCTTTGAACCTCTGTCAAGTTCGTGATGCAAATAGCTTTTCGTTATGGTAAACATTCTGTCGGTTGATTTTATGCCATATAAACTATTGATATATTCCTTCATTTCTTCACATAAGAAATCCGGCAAGTTAATAGTTCGATTTGCTTTTTCTGTTTTCGGAGGTGTTATCCGGTCTTTCCCCTTTAAGCGCTGAAAAGATTTGTTAATTGTTACAGTCTTTTTATCAAAATCAAAATCAGCAGGAGTTAGAGCCAAGAGTTCACCAAGCCTGATACCCGACCAATAAAGCATTTCAAATGCATAGTAAGATATTGGCTTGTCCATCATTTCATCAGCAAATTTTAGGTATTCTTCTTTTGTCCAGAATTCTTTTTCCTTGCTTTTAGCTTTCCCCATATTACCTACTTTTGCAGCAGGATTTTGAGAGAGCCCGTAATACTTAACTGCGTGATTAAGTATTGCACTTAGCTGATTATGCAAAGTTTTGAGATATACCGGAGAATATGGTTTCCCGTTTTCATCACGATAGTTAATCATCTCATTTTGCCATGCAATAACATCTTTAGGGTGTATATCACACATCTTTTTCTTACCAAAGTATGGAATTAATTTTTTGTTAATTATACTGTCTTTGGGTTCCCATGTATGTTCTCTTATTCTTGCACCCAAATCTTCACGATACAGTTCTATAAAGCTTGAAAACGTCATATCAATATCAGCCTTTGCCTTATTAAGCTGCTCACGCTCCCAAGCTTGAGCTTCTCTTTTGGTTGCAAAGCCACGCTTTTGGGTTTGCTTTCGTTCACCTGTCCAATCTGTAAATCGATAAACAGCCCGCCATTTATCGCCATCCTTATAGATTGCCATACTAATCGCTCCTTTCAATCTTTTTTATAACACATTTTTTCTAAGAAATATTGTTTGCTTACTCTGCCTGATATAGTCAAATATCCTTGTTTCTTTAACTGCTCATTCAGTGTTTTTATCACTTTATAGGCATAAGATTTTGAAACACCTAATATATTCGCTACTTCGTCAGCTTTGATAAATGTGTTCTGCATATTTTCAACTCCTATCATAGTAATAATCCCCCATAATAGAAACAAAAATCACCACCTCAAAAACAGTTTATTTCCTTCTTTAACACTACGGAATTCGTTAGTGTCGATATTGTGATACATTATTGTTTCGATAATGTCAAGCGTTTTTATAAAATTTATTATCGATTTTATTATATGTAGTTGACTAACTCAAACGAATATGTTACAATTATTCTAATAATAGAAAGAATGGAGTAATAATAATGGCTATTGGGGAAAGAATTAGATTTTTAAGAAACCTACACGGAGCTACACAAAAGTGGCTTGGATTAAAACTTGGTTTTAGTGAAAAGACTGCTGAAACTCGCGTTGGTCAATATGAAATAGGTGCCAGAACACCTAAAGATGAAATGATTAAGGATATTGCAGAGATATTCGGCGTATCACCGCAGGCAATCAAATTACCTGACCTTGATAATTACAATGCTGTACTGCACACCCTTTTTGCGATAGAAGATATATACGGATTAACAATCAATATGCTTGATGATGAGTTCTGTCTTACACTTGACAGAGAAAACTCTTCTTATTTTGCTATGTACGATATGCTTCGTGCGTGGAATAAAGTTGCACGTAAATATAGAAATGGTGAGATAACAAAAGAGGAATACG
>JAZOOC010000261.1:0-4122 GCA_045654825.1 Clostridia bacterium
AAATAGCCTTATAGGCTTAGTGCATGCCACCGGTTTTACCGGTGGTCATGACTGAAAGAAAAGGAAACTAATATGAATCAATTTAAAACATATCATCCGATTGTAAATTTTATATACTTTGTATTTGTAATCGGATTTTCCTGCTTTTTTATGCATCCGGTATGTTTATGTATTTCACTTGCGAGCGGTTTTATATATTCCGTGATGCTGAAAGGAAAAAAAGCAATCAAAACAAATTTAATATATATGCTTCCCATGATTGTTATGATGGCGGTTATGAATCCTTTGTTCAATCACCAAGGCATTACCATTATAGATTATCTTCCAAGCGGAAATCCGCTTACACTGGAGTCTATCGTTTACGGACTATGTGCAGCAACGATGATAGTAAGTGTGATTTGTCATTTCTCCTGTTATAATGAGATTATGACAAGCGATAAGTTTATATATCTGTTTGGTAAAATAATTCCGGCAATGTCTCTTATTATTTCGATGACACTTCGCTTTGTGCCGAAGTTTTCTGCTCAGCTTAAAGTGGTAACAAATGCGCAGAAATGTATGGGGCACGATCTGTCAAGCGGCAGTATTATAAAGCGTGCAAAAAACGGACTTAATATTTTATCCATTATGACAACCTGGTCGCTTGAAAATGCCATCGAAACTGCAGACAGTATGAAATCGCGCGGTTACGGAACCCCCGGAAGAACTGCATTTTCTATATTCACTTTTGATAAAAGAGATAAAAAAGCACTTGCTTGTATTTTGTTTTTAGGAGTGTATACTTTTGCGGGGAATTTAATGGGCGGAATCTATTTCACATATTTTCCGTCAATCAAAGCAGTGGAAGTATCTTTGTTTAGTATAAGTGTATTTACAGCATATTTGTTGCTTTGTATATATCCGATAATAATTGAAATTCGGGAGGTGAGAAAATGGAAAGCTTTAAGGTCGAAAATTTAAGTTTTGCTTATCCCAACAGAACCGACAGAGCTCTTAAAAATATAAATTTTAAAGTAAATCAAGGCGAGTTTGTTCTTGTTTGCGGAAAATCAGGATGCGGGAAGACTACACTTTTAAGATTGCTGAAATCGACATTGGCTCCTTTTGGAGAGATAAACGGAAATATATACTTTAACGGTAAAATACTTGCAGAGTATGATACAAAAGAACAAGCAGCAGGTATTGGTTTCGTAATGCAGAATCCGGACAATCAGATTGTAACCGATAAGGTGTGGCACGAGCTTGCATTTGGTTTAGAGAGTCTCGGGTACAAGCAAAATGAAATAAGAGCAAGAGTGTCTGAAATGGCATCATTTTTTGGCATACAGACCTGGTTTTATAAAAAAGTAACCGAACTTTCGGGCGGACAAAAGCAATTATTGAACCTTGCATCAGTTATGGTAATGCAGCCGTCGGTTTTGATTCTTGATGAGCCTACAAGTCAGCTTGACCCAATCGCTGCGGGTGAATTTTTGAAAACTATTGAAAAAATCAACCGTGAGCTTGGCACAACCGTTATTCTCACCGAGCATCGTCTTGAAGATGCTTTCCCGTTGGCAGACAGAGTAATTGTTATGGATAACGGTGCAATTATAGCAGATGAAGCTCCCGGAAAAGTGGGTAGTATTCTTAAAGAGCAAAATCACGATATGTATAAAGCTCTTCCGACTCCTGTGAGAGTACACGGCGAAGTGACAAACACTCTCTTATGTCCCTTAACTGTCAGAGAGGGAAGAGCTTGGCTTGAAGAATATTCAAAAGGAAATACTTTGAATGCTGATGCAATTCCCGGTGATTCATTGGGCGATAAAACTGATAGGATTATTGAAATTAAAGATGCCTGGTTCAGATACGATAAGGAATTACCTGATGTGGTAAAGGGATTGAATATAAGTATCAACAAGGGTGAGTTGTTTTGTCTTGTCGGTGGTAACGGCACAGGAAAGACAACTGCGCTTTCTATCATAGCCGGAGTTAACACCCCCTACAGAGGCGATGTTTTTATAAAAGGACAAAGCGTTTCAAAAATCAAGAGTTTATATGACGGTCTTCTTGGTGTTCTGCCTCAGAATCCGCAGAGTGTATTTGTGAAAAAGACTGTATATCTTGATTTGATGGAGATTTTATCCGAAAAAAAACTTACAAAGGAAGAAAAAGAGCAAAAGGTAGATAATATATCTGTGCTTTTAAGAATAGAAAATCTTTCAGACTCACATCCGTATGATTTATCGGGCGGTGAACAGCAACGCGTCGCACTTGCAAAGATACTTCTTATGGAGCCTGAAATATTGCTTTTAGACGAGCCTACAAAAGGAATGGATGCGCATTTTAAAGAAGAATTTGCAGATGTCCTTCTTAATTTAAAAGAAAACGGGGTTACCATTATTATGGTTTCCCACGATATTGAATTCTGTGCAGAATATGCCGACAGATGTGCACTTATGTTTGATGGAAGTATAACATCAGAAGACACACCGAGAGAGTTTTTTAAAGGTAAGAATTTTTATACTACATCCGCAAACCGTATGGCAAGAACAAGACTTCCCGATGCAGTTTTGGCGGAAGATATAATAGTTGCCTGCGGCGGTAAGAAAGAAAAGAGAGAAAAAAAAACACGGAGTGTAGAATTACATAAAGTTATAAATGAAGATAAGTCTCCAAAACCGAAAAAACTGTCTGCCGCAAGAATCATAACCGGCAGTATATTTGCTCTGCTTTTTTTATTAACCTCGTTGGCTTTTATAGCAGATTTTGATATATTGGGAATTTCAAAATTAAGCTTTTTAGGTCTTGGCGGTTTCAGAATAATGGCAGTAATTGAAATTGCTGTTGCTTGTTTCTGTTACTTTCCGCAAAGGGAGTTTGGAATTGAAATAATTAAACTTCCCAAATCAGACAGAAAAATCACAAAAAGAACTTTAGCGGCAACATTTCTGATACTTCTTTTAATACCGATTACAATTTATGTTGGGGTTTTCTTTTTAGGAGACAGAAAATATTATTTTACAAGCCTTATTATAATACTTGAAACAATGATACCTTTTTGTATGGTCTTTGAGTCACGGAAGCCAAAAGCAAGAGAGCTTATAGTTATAAGTGTTTTGTGCGGTATTGCAGTTGCAGGCAGAGCAGCATTCTTTATGCTCCCGCAATTTAAACCGGTTGTTGCAATCGTAATCATTGCAGGTATATGTTTTGGCGGAGAAACTGGTTTTTTAGTAGGTGCGGTTACAGGGTTTGTTTCAAACTTTTTCTTCGGACAGGGACCCTGGGCGCCCTGGCAGATGTTTGCTTTTGGTATTATCGGCTTTATTGCCGGAATACTTTTTAAAAAGGGATTTCTTCGAAAGACAAAAGGATCTCTTTGTATATTTGGATTTTTGGCAACCTTTCTTATATACGGCGGCATTATGAACCCTGCCTCGATTATTATGTGGCAGAATAAAATTACATGGGAAATGATTATCACTGCTTATATTGCAGGTGCATCCTTTGATTTAATGCACGCGCTCGGAACTGCATTTTTCCTCTGGTTTATATCCGAGCCTATGACAGACAAAATTGAAAGAATTAAGATAAAATATGGGTTGATTGAGAGATAAGATAAAAAAGCCGATGCTTTTTCTAAAAGAGGCGAATAGTTTAGATGCCACCTAATTATAGTTTTTCTTGACCGTATTTTATCAAAATTGCACCATACTTCTTCCTTATTCACTATTACCTATTACTTTCCAAAAATCCGTCCGCTAATGAATTTTAGGGAATAGTGAATAGGTAATAAATAAAATCCCCATTCTTACGAACGGGGATTTTTGGTGGGAGGAGATGGATTCGAACCATCGAAGTCAGAGACAACAGATTTACAGTCTGCCCCCTTTGGCCACTCGGGAACCCTCCCAAATATGGAGCTGGTGATGGGACTCGAACCCGCGACCTGCTGATTACAAATCAGCTGCTCTACCAATTGAGCTACACCAGCGCAATGTCAACATTCGATATTATACACTAATAGAAAACGAATGTCAAGCTTTTTTTTAATTTTTTTTAGTATTTCTTTTTTTAACCTTATTTATACTGACTATTAAGCCGAATTTTGTTTACAAATTTAATCTTTTATGTTAT